>MNYI01000050.1 GCA_001873945.1 Candidatus Desantisbacteria bacterium CG2_30_40_21 | reverse complement strand
TAGTTATAATATTTTTTCATTTTTATTAAATAATAATTTCTGAATTATTTTTTGGAGGTTCAATTCTCAAAAATTTAGGACTTACGCAAAACAGCACTTTGCATACCACATCTGGTGGGTATTACTTTTCAAAAATACCATATATGGTAGGTGTTTTCTCATTTTGCGTAAGTCCTATTCTTTATAAATTCTTTCACGATAATCTTTTCCAAGTTTATTTATTTCTGAAATAAAAAGTTGATATGTACCTTTCCCACCAATAAAATCCCAAAATTCGTCACCAATTAAAACTGCCTTATCTTCTGTCATATTAAACCATCTAAAAGGAAATGACCATTTATAATCTGTTTTCTTATTATAAGGGTTATAGGGTAAAACGAAGTATGCAGAATTAACTTGTAATGGCACCATAGCATGTAGCTTTAAAATTTTTTCTTTACTAACTTTTGTTATATCGCTATTTGGCAAAGGAGATTTAATCTCAAATGAATATTTTTTATTGTTAGTTAAGTCTTCTGCAAAAACATCACAAACGACTGTAACTGGAATTAATTCGCCATTACAATCAAGAATATATTTTAATTCTTCGTCCCAATTTGGTTTTATTCTTTTTTTATCTTTTTCAGGATGTTCTAATTTATTAAGTACTTCTTGTATTCTTCGTAATCTTTCTTGAGGAATAGTTCCAATTATTGTTTTACCTAATTCACATTTTCCTAACCCTTTAATTGCTGCAACTTGGGCTAATTTTTCCCATACTCCGCCAAATGGAGTAACAAACCTCCTTTCAAAATGTGAGCCTTTGAAAATTTCATCAGGAACTAATGCCGCATATAAAGGTTTTCCAGCCCGATGGTTTTCTGAAATAAATGGGTCATCATATAAAACCTTATTCATAACTCTATCCATCATTGTTTGGATGACCTGTTTTATTGCTTCCGAAATTTCTTTAGATTTTCTTGACATTATAACCTTGCCTTTAAGTGAAAAATAGTTTCCGAATACGCCCCTTTATCCTTTTCAGTGCGATTCAACACCGGCCGCTTAAACTGATTAACGATTTTCATCCCTGCATTTTCAGCAATGAGCGGATACATATTGTATTTATCATTTGCCACAAGAAAAATCTCGTAATCGTCAACCAAATATTTTTTACAGTTATTAAGCACTTCAGATATTCCTTGTATGTAGCTTTCTTTTGCTTCCCTGCCTTGTCCTTTATAGAGAGGGCCAATCTCCAATTCGTCTTTTCGCTGGAAACCATAAAGGTCATAAGCATATGCGTGTTGTTCGTGATAATCAATTAAGCCAACATAAGGTGGACTTGAAAAAATACCCTTGATTTTTTGCTTTTGAGCTAACTCGAAAAATGCAATATTTCTTTTTTCGATTTCTCCAAATATATCAATGGTTCTACTATCCCCTGTTAAGCAATATTGAAAGGTTTGGGTTCGCAATCTGTCAAATTGATAAAGCCTTGCAAGGGTATCTTTCGTGTAGGCTCCCCACCATTTAAGAATTGAAAAAAGTGGCTTACAGACCTTGCCATGCTTTGAACAGTAATAGGTTGCTGTAATTGGTTCAATAAGTGTTGCCAGATCAGCGTGGGTTGTTGCCCTACAAGAACGAATGGTTCTGCTTAAAATAATGCTAATGATTTTTTTTGTAGCAAGATTTTTAATCTTTTTGATTTCAGTAACACAAATTGAATTTCATCCCTGATGTTTTGCGAATACCACTTGTCAAGAAAGGTGTCTGTTTTATCCTGTTTTAGCTTTATGTTGTATTCTTTAACGAGATTATTGAAAATAGGTAAAAATTCTTTCTCTTTTTCTGTTCCATATTTATCTTCGTTTATTTCTCCTCGTTGAAGATTGTATTTGTAATCAGGAACAGGGAAATATCTGTTATTGAAGTCGTAAAGTACTTGTAAAAGTTTTTTTTCAAATTCAAGGGTGCGAGAATTTGCAAGGAATTCTTTGAGTACCTTTGTTATTCGATTAATTTCAGCTTGAACATCAACAAAATCATATCTTGCAACCTTACAATTTCCAATCAAAGCATTAAAGGCAGAGACATCAATACCGATAGCGTGCATTCCCAATTCACAAGATTGAACCATTGTTGTTCCGCTTCCTGAAAATGGATCAAGAATAATGTCACCTTTCTTGAAATAAACCTGCTTTTTGAAATTATCAGTATGGCTATCCAGAAAGTATTCCACAAGCTGAGGAATAAATTTACCCTTATAAGGATGTAATCGGTGGACATGCTTTGTTGTTTCCGCTTCTTTGTATTTGTCAAAAGACAAAGCCCAGTTTAAGTCCTCACCAAGTTGGTCTTTCCAAGCAAACTCACGGTTACCGTTGTAGGAGTTGTAATAGCCCATAAGTTCTTGCCTTGAAACCTGAGTCGTGCCGTTATCGCCAATCTTCTTTATTCGTCCATACTGAATAAGGTAAGATATATTAGAGGGTGTAACAGTTTTCCCTAAATGCTCTGTTGCCCAAACACTTGCCTCTTTTATCGAGAATAATGTATTTGTTTCAATCATTTTATGCCTCTAATGTTTACAATCCTTTTGACCTCAACAACCCTTTTGCCTGAACAAAATGCTTCCTCAATCCTAATTCTGCATACCCATAACCTAATCCTAATCCAATCAATTGCGTAAAATATAAAATAGGAATACTGAAATCCAGCTTCATTTCTGCCTGTCTGGCATCCAGATTAGAATGGCAAAGTGGGCAGGCAACCATGATGCAATCTGCACCAGATTCCTTGGCATCCTTTAGTATCTCCCCTGAAAGCCTGTGAACAATATCTGTTTTTGTCAATGAAAACGCTGCCCCGCAACATTCGGTTTTATAATTCCATCGAACAGATTCGCCGCCCAGAGAATTGACCATATTATCTAAGAATTGAGGGTCTTCTGTCCGTTCATCAGGGCAAACCTCTGGCGGACGGGTAAGCAGGCAGCCATAGTATGAAGCCACCCTCAGCCCTTTTAGCTCTTTTTTCGGCTCTTTCGTCCTCAGATTACCGTATTTTTGTATGACCTGCCAAAGGTGTAAAACCTCTACCGTGCCCTTATATTCTTCCCCAATAACCTCAGCTACATCCATCCTTAGCTGTGCATCCTTTTTCAGGGCAATGTCTGCTAATTTAAGTCTGGAGAAGCAGGCAGAGCATGGTGAGCAAATAGGCAGGGTTTGCTTTTCTGCCTGAAGCAAGCTCATTGCCGGAAGAGCAGCTGCCATTAATTCAGAGGTAATATGGGCTGTAGTAGCACCACAACAAACCCAATCAGGAATTTTAACCAACTCAATCCCTAAATCCTTGCAGATAAGCTCAGTTGATGTCCCGTATTCTTTTGCGGTTGAACCCAATGAACAACCGGGAAAGTAGGCAATCTTATACATGTTTCTCCTCGTAAAATTGGCGGTGGTATTTATGCTGTTTGCTCAACACATTGTTGTGTATTTTGGTAACTACTTAGCTATTGTTATTTCCTACGCATTTCAAAACAGCAAAAAATCGTAACTACATAGCCTATTCGTAGTTATAAAAGAATTAACTGCCGAGTGGACAAGGGGGAATTTCACCCCCCAAGTCCCTCACAGAACTGTACATGACGGTCTCCTGTCATACGGATCGTGTTATTCTTGATAATCTTTAACCTTATATTATGCCGCCTTTTGCCTTTGTGGTGGTAGTTCAAGGAGTTTTGGTTTTCGGCACACAAGTCGATCGTTAAGATTCCTTTGTGAATTTTGGAAATACTCAAAAAGTTTGTCAGGGTCTTCTTGACATTCACATTCAATTTCATGCCGGATGCTACGAACCTCTTCTACGATAGTATCTTTTTGCATATTTATACCTCCATTAGTTCTTCAGGAGAACAGATTATAGGTGTTTGAATACCTCGATCAGTATTGATATTTTGAATAATTATTTTAACTGATGCAGCAAGAATGTGAGTAAAATTCCACGATACCAGAAAATCCATCCCGTGGTATGTGGCTAAAGCCAAATGATAAGTATCGCCTCTCGCTTTTTCCGGAATTTGGGTCTGTGCAAAGTACATATCAGCCAGTTCTCTCACTTCAGTAGTAATTTTTAATACTGGGAAATTCGATATTTTCTTCAATCGAAGTTTTGCTGCCTCCTTATCTCCTCTTGCCACTTCTTCAATAACCAGGGGGGATATAAAAGAATCACAACGAGGCAATGTGTTTTCCCACCATTCTATGGTAACTTGCTGATGTGCTGCTACAATTAGATCACGGCTTGGTCTTGCAGCCACATAACTTATTACAGTAGTTTCAATGTACACACTTGGTTTTAACATGTTGATTCTCCAAATATATGAATTTGTAATCTAATGTGGAGCTAATCTACAGCGTGAAACGCCATCAATTTCAGCGACTGGTTAGACTTTTATCGGTTGCTGTCCTTTCTTATCTCCTTGATACAAGAAATAGTGACTGATGTCCAACAATTCTAATTACGATCGCAAGACTTTTCGCGTATCCTCTTAAATAATCCCCTAAAATTACCTGCTGAGTGTGGCATCAGGTTCAGCTTTCCCTTCAAAAACATCTTTATCCCCAGCGGAATATCCTTGAATGGATTCAGGCTAAAGAAGTTATATGCTCCGATAACGCCTACCTCATAAACCCTGCCGGTAAGTTCAATTGATTTTAAGAATATTTGATTTAGTATTGGTACTTCTCTAACACTTACCTTATTTTCAGCTTGAGCTATAATTCTTAAGGAATCCATAATTCTGGCAAGATCTATCTCACGGGGACACCTTGTGGTGCAGGTTTCACAAGAGGCACAAAACCAGATGGCATGGCTGCTCATTACCTCATTCCTCAAGCCAAGTTGAATCATACGAATAACCTGATTTGGTGGATAATCCATAGCAAAAGCAACTGGGCAACCAGCCGTGCATTTACCACATTGGTAACAGTTTGAGATCCTTTGCTTGCTTAACCCTTCAATATCTTCTTTGAATTTAAGAATATTATTATTTATTAATAACTTTTGCATCATTTCAAGATTATACTCAGGAAGGGTATAAATTGCGATTTTTTCGGTGAGGATTAATCAACGAGAGCAAGGCGTGAAGGTTTGCAATAGTGTACTATTGCAAACCTGAACAACGCAGCTATCGTTGATTAAGACCAGCGAAAAATGTAATTTATACCCTTCCTGAGTATATACTCCCATTATCTAAGTCATAATCATGCCTTAACAGTTGCCGTCTCTTCCTCTATCAATCCAGTCTTTTCCCTTATCTTTCTCTCAATCTCTGCTGTTTCTGTTGGATTTGATCTAAGGAATTCTTTGGCGTTTTCCCTACCCTGACCAAGTCTTTTATCACCATAAGAAAACCATGTCCCGCTCTGTTGTATAATTCCATGCAATACACCCATGTCTAACAGGCATCCTTCCTGAGAGATACCAGAAGCATACATCATATCAAACTCTACCTGCTTAAATGGGGGAGCAACCTTATTCTTTACTATTTTAATTCTTACCCGATTACCAATAGCTGTATCACCCTGCATGATGGAATTAACTCGTCTCATATCCATCCTTAATGAGGCATAAAACTTAAGTGCCTTGCCACCAGGGGTTGTTTCTGGTGAGCCAAACATTACACCTATCTTTTCTCGCAGTTGATTAATAAATATCACGGTTGTTTTTGATTTAGATACTGAGGATGTAAGCTTTCGTAAGCCTTGCGACATTAGTCTGGCTTGCAACCCCATGTGACTATCCCCCATATTCCCTTCTAACTCTGCCTTGGGGACAAGGGCAGCCACAGAATCAACAACAACAACATCCACTGCTGCAGAGCGAACCAGGGTTTCTGCTATTTCTAATGCCTGTTCCCCTGTATCTGGCTGAGAAATAAGCAGATTCTCAATATCAACCCCCAATTTTTTGGCATAAGATGGGTCAAGGGCATGTTCAGCATCAATAAAGGCAGCAATTCCGCCACTTTTTTGTGCCTGAGCGATAATTTGCAGGGTTAGCGATGTTTTTCCGGATGATTCCTGCCCATAGATTTCAATAACCCTTCCCCGGGGGACACCACCAATACCAATAGCTATATCAAGAGAAATAGCACCTGTAGAGATAGCAGGCATTTTTATCCTTGCCCCTTCCCCGCCCAACCGCATGATTGAGCCTCGTCCAAACTGTTTTTCAATCTGAGCTAAAGCAAGCTGTAATGCCTTTTGTTTTTCCGCTAATTCCATTTTTTCCTCCAAAATTTGTTTAGACTGTAGACTATCAGGTTATAGGGGAAAAACTAATAGCCTTCAGCTTTTATTTATGATACCTCATTATTCCTATTTTGTCAAGCTAATTCTCTAATCCAATGTAACTACTCAGGTAAAGTAATTCACCACGGAGAACACATAAATTGATAGGTTGATAGGTTGATGAGTTTATAGGTTAAAGGAACACAGATTCATAATTCATAAACATTTCCTATCAATTCATCCACTTATCAACCCATCAACTATTCAACTTATCAACTTTTT
>MNYI01000065.1 GCA_001873945.1 Candidatus Desantisbacteria bacterium CG2_30_40_21 | reverse complement strand
TCTCCCTCTCCTCATGGGTGAGGGACGGGGTGAGGGTTCAACCTTTCCAGGATATACGATGTCAAAGTTCTTGCCTGTGGAAGGGTTTGACATATACTCTTTCAGAGCATCCTGCCATTTCATGACATATTCGCTATCCTTGCGGCAGAAGATGATCTCTACAGGAATGTCGCCATATTTACGCAGTTGAAAGTTATACCATTTGTCCTTGACATGGAAGAAGACGGGAGAAGACTCCGGGTCATAGGAGCCTTCAACAGAGCTCGTAACACCTTTGACGATTGCCTGAACAGCCTCAAACGGCGATGCCTTGCTGGAATTGATGAGACGGATGTTCTTAAAGATTACAGAGAGACGATGCCAACGAAGGGCTTTGAATTTTTCCATAATCTCCTGCCTTTAATACGGAATGCGGAATTCAGAATGCGGAAGTCAGAATTCATAACCGTTCACGGTTGTCAGTCTCCGAATAGTACTGCAAGCATCCTGCTTGCAAATAGTTTCAGTCCCCGATCGAGGATGTCCGTCTCCGGACCCTTCATTTATAACCCCTTGTCATTAAAGGGGCAAAAACGCAAAAATTCAGAACCTCACCTCTATCAAAGGTTATTAACAGCTTATTCACAGGGGTTCTGAATCGTTTAGACAATAAATGCATATCCTTCATCTATCCTACTCCCTTTATCCTCACCTATTGTTTTACTCTTAAACGAATACTCAAGCCGGGTTATATTTCCTTTGCGTTTTTTGCGTCTTTGCGAGATAATTATTAGACCTTAATCTCAATACCAGTTTTTATTATCTCTGCGACAAAATAATCCTCTTCTGTCCAATCCTCTGGTCTGAATGGATGCGGTTCAATGCCAGTGTCAGTCTCTAATATGAAAGGCAATAATTTATCCCTGTCATAAAATGGTATTCCACAGAAGTCAGATGAAACAATAGCAATATCTATATCGCTCCATTTATGTGCTTTCTTATTTGCGTAAGAACCAAAAAGAACAGCTCGCTCAATATGGATGCCTGATTTCTTTGTCAACTTAATAAATTTATCAACAACTCCTATTGCTTTATCTGAGATAATAGCCATTGATATAACTCCTTTATCTTAAAAAAGTATTCTTCTGCAAAATCCTTTGTACAGAGTTTATAAAAACTGAATTTATGCTCAGGATACCTTACCTCCATATTAAAATCGTTCACTCTACCCAACAATCGTCTTTGCTCTTTAGATAAATTTAGTTTTGTATTATCAGCCAATTTCAATAAATTATGTATCTTAGGAGGTATTTTCCCTTTGTCCCTTGCATAAAAACCCTTCAAAACCTTTTCTATGACAAGATGTCCGATAAATAAGCACCAGTCGTATTTCTCATTTTGAAAGAGGGTCTCAGCAACATCAAGGTCATGTGCGGCTGAACTTAGCCAGTATTCAATCTGTTGTGTTTTATCCATCTTTCTTCCTTATCCTTCTTTGTAAGCCTGCATTCAAAGACACTCTTCTGAACACGAAAGCCAAACCCTTTAAGGACTTTATCAACCTTTGTCCGTTTGGCATTAGATGTTATGTCATAGACTACGACATAGTCGGAAATACTCATAGTATGTAAGCATTCAGCCGTCAGGTATCAGCATTCAGTTTTTGGATGAAACAGGTAAGCATACATTTAACTTCGATAATCTGAGCGGTTAATTCCTTGTTGAATTCAGAATCAATATAACCAAGTTCTTGAGCTAAAAATAAGAGATATTCAACTTCACTTGCAGAACCCAGAGCAATTTGCAAAAAATGCGAAAATTCTCGATTACCATTTCGCCCGCAACCTTCAGCAATATTTGTTGGAATTGATGATGAAGCTCGCCGAAGTTGACTGGTCAATCCATACTGTTCTTGTTGTGGGAATCTTGCTGTTGTTCTGTAGACTGATAGTACCAATTTGTGTGATTTATCCCAAACTTTTAACTCTCGAAAATTTCTCATGTTTTTCCTCTATCTGATTGCTGACGGCTGATACCTGAACGATTACCATAGTATTAATCCGGGCTGTGGTCAAAGATGACCACATCTGCAGTTACAGGACTGCGATAAATAAGCTTTCTTGCTTTTCCATGCAAGGCATGGGCAATTTTCAGATAAAGCCACACAGGCGCCGCACCGGTCAAAACAATATCATTACCTTCGCCGGCAAGCTCTTTTGCCTTTTGGATGTATGAATCAAGGTCAACGAGCTTGGCGGTGTTTTGAAAAAAAGTGTTGAGATTGATAGTTATCATTACAATCCTCGTTACTATATAATCTGAGACTGGATAATCACATCGTAAGCCAATATTTTATGCTTACCTGATTCATCAGGAATTGTCTGCACATATTGAAAAGTTACATTCTTATTCAATGTTACTACTGCCCCTGCGATGCTAACAGTTTTTTGTCCACCTGTTATATCAATGATAATTTCACGCTCCGCAATTCCTTGTTCCTTGAACACATCTATCGCTTTATTGAATGCAGCTATCAAACCGTCAACATCTTCAAAATCAACAGGGACAGGTTACCCGTAATAAGCGTCATCATAGCTGCGACTATGTCTTTAACAGGATATTGACTTAATTTTTTCAGTTTCATGCTTTTGCCTCACTCTGTGAAATATCCATACCCCACTGCAATTCTCATTTTGGTATTAATGCTTGTAGCCCAGGATTCTATCCTGGCTTATCCATCTCCATTTTATAAAGCCAACATAGAATGTTGGGCTACGATTCTTGCCTTTTTTATCCGTGTTAATCCGTAGTATCTGTGTCATCCGTGTTCTATTCTTCTACAGCTTACCAACACCCACCGTTGCCAATACCAGATTTTGCCTCTTTATTGCAAGTATTTCATGACAGCTAATGTCCGTTTATAGTCTTTATCTTTTTCAGGCTTGTTGATCGTTAATCTCCATACCTTATCTTTCTCCATCTCTGCTTTAATTTTAAGGGCAACCTGTTTTCTCTCATTATTATCTGACCAATGACCGTTCTCTAATTTCTGAAGAAGCAGAACATAATCCTTTAAGTTTTTATCAGGCTTAGCATGAAGCATCTTAGCTATTTCTCTTTCCAGCGGAGTCATTGCTGCCAATTTTTCCTGCCGCTGAAGTTCTTCTCTTTTCTTTCTTATTTTTTCTTGCAATGATTCAAGAATTGCATCATTCTTGTCCATCCTTCCATACCCCGCTGCCGTTTTTGCGCCTGCACCGAGCATTTCAATTGCCTCTATCAATGCGTCCAGAACTTTCTTCCCCTCTGCCTTATCCACTAATCGCTGAGATGGCACAATAGAGAAAAGGAATTTAGCTTTTTTTACAGCCAGAAATGGGACAGGCACGGGGTCGTGCCAGTCTGCCGGAACATTTTCCGGTTGATTTGCCGGATTAGTTATTTTCCCACCGTTTTCATACCACTTACCCATATGAGGCGTCATAATATCCATAGTGAGTTCTACAGGGGCGACAGGTATCGCATCAAAAAAAATAAGGTCCCCTGCCGCATCAACATTATCACCAGAGTCTCCCTTGTGCATACCAAACCATGATTGCCGTAACCTTAATCGTTGATTAGTGTTATCATCAAGTTCATCCATCCACTCTTCTACCCACGCCCGCAAAAGCCCTTTTACCCCGCTGCCCGACAGATATGGCACGCCCAGTGTAGGGTGCCATGCCAGCCCATTTTCTATCGGATGGGGGAGCCCCATACCGGTAACAAAATTCCATGTGGTTTCTAAGACTATATTTCCCCCTCCCAATGCATCTACCATCTCAATCTGACGAATGGCATTAGATTCAAGAGCGACGCAGCAATCTCCACATTGTCCAGATTGTCCAACAACTTCTTTAATCTATGCTTTTTTGCCCTCCGGTATCTTTCTTCTTTCATCGCCTTTTATGATTTCCCAATTATTACCATCTTGCTCATATTGGTTAAAAAATCGTTCAAACCATAAACCCTGATGAGAAGTATCAGATAAAACAGCATCCTCACCGCCTGTATAAATTGGTCTTCTCATGTCAATCCTCCATAAATGCATCGGCAAACTGCTTAACCCATGTCATAAATGCCATAGCCTCTGCTTGTGCGGCGATATAGGTTTTCATATCCCTGCTGGTAATTCCGAAGAGAATATCATCACATCCATGATAAGGTTGTCCTTCATTGACCAGCCACTTGCTAAGAAGTTCATATAACGCCTTATAAATCTGTGCCTCTTTCCCGTTTTTCCTGTGCTTTTGCTTTTATAAAAAGCTGCTGCCTGCCCCAGCCCATTGGCATGTATCATAAAGGGTAATGCGTTGGCATAGCTTTTGTATCTTTCTTTATCTTTTCCTTGTAGTTCTTCAGCCTTCTGCTGAACTTTTTCAAGTGCAAAGGCTGCCCGTTCCTGTTGAATTGTCTGCGGCATATTATACTCCTCTAATAGATTTTACTTTGCACCAACCCATTCCTACCGTTTCATTACCACCTAACTGAAGATATGGCGAAGTAAGAAGGAACATGTCATTCAATACATGCTCCATAACAGTATTTGCCATTTCTGAACTATCTTTTTTGCGAGATTTCTGTGCGACCAAAGGCACATAAAGCAGTGTTTCCGGCGGCAAGGTCTCTTCATACCACAAAGCGCCTTTAATGGTCGTTTTAGTTTTATTGTTTATGGCAATATGTGGATTGACTGGCGTTGAGTGCTGAGATAGATGACCGAAAATATCGTTGCTGACAATGGCCCCTAAACTTCAATTGTCCCAGGTCATCACTGTAACCGATAACATCTCTTAATTTGACGCTATTAATAACATAATCAGGATTATTTGTATATTCTCTCCAATCCACACCAAAACTTTCACCAACTAATGACCTGACAATCCCGGCTACTGTGCGGGCAGGCGCAAGATAGATAATTATCGTCAGGGAGTGGGAATAAAATTTCCTCACCCTGCTTTTTTACTGCAAGCATAGCTTTGGCAGAGAGCCATGAGAGGATAAATGACCCCGCCCAGAAATCCCTTGTGCGCCTCGCCTGCGATACAAACCCTTGCACATGTCCGATGGTAAAATGGAAATATTGTTTGGACATTTATTCCTCCATCAGCATTTAGTAAAATATGTTGAAAGAAAAGTACTGATCGTCTTATAGTTTGTAGGCAAAGGCACATTGCCGACAAATGTTTTATCCACAGAAACAGCCAATTGTGCCTTACTTGGAAGAAACTGCACTGGTAATAAAAGAAGTAGTGGACGGTACCTTGCCTGACCTTGATTATCGGTAAATGCGGTAATATGAATAAACAAAGGACTTGATCGCCGCCCTTTTTTATCTCCCTGTTGCCATGCAGGCACGAAATCGTAGCTTACCTTCTTATCAAGTGAAGAAAAGCGGTAAGGATGGGGCAATCCAAAAATTGAGCGTTCAGGAGGTATGTTATTCAGTGGAGTTACGCTATTTGTAGACGCGATATTATGTGCCGGATTGTGATCAGTGATGAAGAAACATAAACTGCTTATTGGCACATTTTCAGATCCGACAATCCGATGGTTGACAGGCGCTGTTTTTAACACAGTGCCTTTTTTATCCTTTATAACTGATGTTCAATTAGTGCGATACAGGTTCATTTGATGACCTACAGTTTCCATTGCCTCATCAGCAGTGTTGTAATCATTGCCTCTATATAGGAGCGAATTTATGTCCAGCACAGAGAAAGGAGATATGCCAACAATACCTGTGAACTTTGATTTTAACCATTCAATTTCTGCGCTAATTTTAATATCAGTTGGTAACCGCAATTGTTCCCCATGTTTTATTAACCTCACAACAGACCCGAAGCCTCTTCTACTCCTACTACCAAACCCGCCGAAAAGTCCAATCATACATAAGGTCTCTTCTATGTTTGCTATTAATAGAGAATCCGTTCCCCGACGGAATCTTAACATTATTTCAAATTCAACATTTGCTGGAATTGCTGCTCGATTATCAAGCCCCATTCCTGCCAAATATTTTCTGCCGGGAAAACGCGGAAAATCAGGTTGAACCGGGGTTAACAACCCATGTTTTACATTCAACAAAAAACACCCTTGTCCCCCTATCTGTTTGCCGTTTTCCTCTTCTGCCGCGCTGCCGAATAATAGTTTTTCTTCATCATGCATTTTCTTCAGTGCTACGGCATCATCAACTACCTTTGCTTTAAATCTGCCCCAATTCAACGCTCGCCACCAGAAACGCAATACCCCCTTTACCGAGGGTGGGCGTATGCCGTCGCTTGGCGATTGATCCGCCCCGCCAAGAAACATCGGTGTAACAATTTTTAATGTGACAGTTAGTCTATCCATAATTAACCCCTACCATTGCCTTGAAATAGAATCTCCAGCATCCTCGCAACGGCTTACCCGTTAAGCCTATTGGAAGAGTGTATCTGGAGTCAGACTGACCCTGTCCTGTCTCTGTCTTTCCCTCCAGATTTTATCTGGATCATTTTCAAGGACATAAGACTGGCACGGTTTTTCTTCAGCAGTAATTTTCTCAAGATTATAAGCAAATGGAAGGACAAAGCGAGTATACGGTGCCGGCGATGCCGGCCCCTTTGATAGTGATGGGTCGCCACATTTTATTTCAAACATAACCGCCTCCACATAACCGGACTGTAGTCGTCGGCAAATCGCTCACGAAAGAGAGTTTCAGTCCCTGATCGAGGATGTCCGTCTCCGGACCCTTCATTTATAACCCCTTGTCATTAAAGGAGCAAAAACGCAAAAATTCAGAACCTCTCCCCTATTCAAAGATCGAAAATTGAAGTCAGCTGACCTCAATTTTCCCATTTTACTTACCAGTATATACCTCAATCCCTTTTTGTCGAATTTCATATATCAATGGTATCCATGTATCCTTTTCATAGGAATCTGATGAGATGGGAACAGGTTCCATTTTGGAGTCAATATCTCCGGCAACTCTAAAAAGATACATCCCCTCTTCTGTTGGATCTTTCCCAAAATCTCTTGAAATTACCGCTATATCAATATCACTATCTATTCTCGGTTTTCCTTCTCTATAAGAACCATAAAGGAGAATTTTATCAATATCAACTCCATCTTTTTCTAAAACCTGAGCAAATTTTTTAATAGTCCTTATAATTGATTTTTCAACCATTGAAACACCTCTTTAATCTCATCTAATTTTGTTTTTGTATATTCCTGAGTACATTTGGCATAAAAAGCCTTCTCTGTTTTAGGATAGCGGGCTTCGAAGTGAAACTCCATAAATTCTCTTATCCTGATAAAAATTGATTCAGGGATAGAAAGTGTTGATTTTTCAGCCAAAAATGGAAGAGAATGAGTTATGGGTGCATGTTCATTGGTCTTTTTGACTATAATAGCCTTCAATAATTTCTCTGATGCCAAATGTCCCATAAAGAGAGCATATGGGAATTTTTTTGTCTGATACATAGCATCTGCTACACTCATATCATACTCCGCTCCATCTAACCAATATGCAACTGTCTTTTCAACATCAAACTCCATTTGGTTGTGTCTCCTGCGTTAGCCTATTCGATGAATCATAATTGTATGTAGTTTTACCATGAGTATCTATCATATCTAACAGATTGCCTACATTATCGTAAGTATAGACCACAGACAACAGACTTTATACTCTATGGAGTCACAAATAACGATTTTGCTCATCTACTCCGATCGAGGATGTCCGTCTCCGGATAAATGCCGACATCTATGTGTGGGTGAATGGGGAAAAGTTTCAGTCCCCGATCGAGGATGTCCGTCTCTGGACTGGGAGGTTTCCCAGAGTGGAGGTTTAATTGTTTCAGTCCCCGATCGAGGATGTCCGTCTCCGGACCCTTCATTTATAACTCCTTGTCTTACAAGGAGCAAAAACGCAAAAATTCAGAACCTCTCCCCTATTCACATGTTTTTAAGGTTATTCACAGAGGTTCTGAATGTATTATATGATAAACGCATGTCCCATTTTATCAATGCTTTTTATCATGCTTTAGATTATCAAAAAACTTACATAACTATTCAGGTAGGTACAAAGGCACAAAGTACCATAGGCATAAAGTAGGGAAAAACAACGAAACGATCCTGCTTTGCTTTGTGCCTATGTGCCTTTGCCACTTTGTGCCTGAGTAATTACAAACTTACTTCAAAAGCGGCCCTATCGTCATAAAAAGCGGGGCAAGCACCAGAGAAACAATGGACATCAACTTGATAAGAATGTTCATTGCCGGACCTGATGTATCCTTAAATGGATCGCCAACCGTATCACCAACAACCGCAGCCTTATGGGCATCTGAACCCTTACCGCCAAGGTTGCCCTGTTCAATATACTTCTTCGCATTATCCCATGCACCACCACTATTAGCCATCATCAAAGCCAATAATACACCAGAGAGCGTAGCACCAGCAAGCATTCCACCCAATGCCTCTATACCCAGAATAAACCCAACAAGTGGTGGGACAATAACCGCTGTTAAACCGGGCAGAATCATCTCTCTTATGGCTGAGTCCGTAGCAATACGAACACACCTGCCTGTATCAGGCTTTGCTGTTCCTTCCATCAAACCAATAATTTCCCTGAACTGTCGACGAATCTCCTCAACTATACTTGCCGCTGCCCTACCTACGGCAGTCATGGTTTGAGAAGCAATCAGATAGGGTATAATCCCACCAATGAATAACCCGATCACTACCTTGGCACTAAGTATATTAATCACCTGAAGGTTTACTACCTGACTATAGGCAGCAAACAATGCCAGAGCAGTAATAGCTGCAGAACCAATGGCAAACCCCTTGCCCATGGCAGCAGTCGTATTTCCAAGTGAATCAAGCCCATCCGTAATCTTTCTTACATCAGGTCCAAGCTCAGACATCTCTGAGATACCACCAGCATTATCTGCAATTGGACCATAAGCATCTACAGACATGGTAAGTCCAATGGTAGCCAACATACCAACAGCAGCCAGAGCAATCCCATAAAGACCTGCAGACTGATACGCAACAAACACAGCCACACAAATTGCCAGAACAGGCAGGGCAACACTTTGCATGCCTACTGCAAAACCAGTAATAATATTTGTTGCTGCACCGGTTTTACAAGCATTAGCAATGGTCTTAACCGGCTTACCACTGGTAAAATACTCAGTAAGTAAACCAATTGCCAGCCCAGCAAAACAACCACCTGCTACAGCATAATATACACCAATGGAAATACCCATAGTCTTAATCACCAAAAAAGCACCAGCCAATAAAAGACCCATACTCACAACGGATGCGTATCTTAAAACAGAAGCTGGATCAAGTGCCTTGAGTATCTTTACAGAAGCTATACCAACAATAGAGGCTAACAGACCAACCATACTGATAAGAATAGGTAAAGCCATGAGTTGCAGCTTTGAGGTACAATGTAAATCAACTATCATCCCCATAGACATGGTTGCTGCAATAATAATAGGTGCAACCATAGACCCCACATAAGATTCAAATAAATCAGCCCCCATACCGGCTACATCACCAACATTATCGCCCACATTATCGGCAATAACCCCGGGATTTCTCGGGTCATCCTCCGGAATACCTGCCTCAATCTTACCCACCAGATCAGAGCCAACATCAGCTGACTTGGTATAAATCCCACCGCCAACCCTGGCAAATAAGGCAATTGAGCTGGCACCCATAGCAAACCCATTAATGATAGCCGCTGTATCAGGCTTACCAAACAACATAAAAAAGATGCCAATCCCTAAAAGTCCAATGCTCGCTACAGATAATCCCATCACTGAGCCGCCTGAAAAGGCAACCTGAAGGGCAGCTGATTGTCCCTTTGTAGCTGCTGCCTGAGTTGTTCTTACATTAGCCAAGGTAGCTGCCTTCATGCCAAAAAAACCAGCGAACATGGAGCATATCCCACCACAAATAAAGGCAATGCCTGTCTGAAGGTTAATATAATAAGCCAACAGACAAAAGACAACTGCCACAAAAATAGCAATCACTCGACACTCTGTCTTTAAGAAGACCATTGCCCCAAGATGAATCTGCTCGGCAATATCCTTCATCCGTTCATTCCCAGCATCCAACTTCTTGATCCCAAAAAAGATAGCCAGAGCAATCAACAATCCACCAATTCCAAAAACACAAGAAAGATTTACGAAATTTTCCATTCAACTAACCTCCTGTTATTTTTGACAAGATTAATATGATTAACTGGTTACTTATCTTGTTTATCCTGTTATCCTGTCTATCCTTTCCTTATATTCCCTATGCAATTTCCTTATGCAACATCAGCGTAGGTTTAGCCTTACCAAGAGCAACCTCTCTGGTAAT
Organism: Candidatus Desantisbacteria bacterium CG2_30_40_21; assembly: GCA_001873945.1. Classification (GTDB taxonomy): domain Bacteria; phylum UBA9089; class CG2-30-40-21; order CG2-30-40-21; family CG2-30-40-21; genus CG2-30-40-21. The sequence goes on along the minus strand of MNYI01000065.1, from coordinate 11,906 downwards.
GACTACCTCCTTTATGTTGGTTCGAGAAGGAATCTCATACATAATATCAAGCATGGTATCCTCAAGCACAGCTCTCAATCCCCTGGCTCCTGTCTCTCGTTTAAGGGCTATTTCTGCAATTGTTTCGATACAATCATCAGTAAACCTTAGCCTTGCACCATCCATCTCAAAAAATCTCTGATACTGTTTTATCAGGGCATTTCTTGGTTCAGTCAATATACGCATCAAATCATCCTTTCTTAAGGTATCAAGTGCCCCTGTAATCGGAATTCTGCCAATAAATTCAGGGATCAAACCATATTTCAGCAGATCATCCGGGATAATCTGAGATAAAGTCTCTCTACTATTTTTTTCCTGTTTTGTCTTGATAGTTCCTCCAAAACCAAGAGTTTTTTTGCCAATCCGTTGCTCAATAACATCCTCTATCCCAATAAAGGCACCACCACAAATAAAGAGAATATTTGTAGTATCCAATTGGATATACTCCTGATGTGGATGTTTCCTTCCACCCTGGGGCGGGACATTAGCCACAGTTCCCTCCAATATCTTTAACAATGCTTGCTGCACGCCCTCACCAGAGACATCACGGGTAATCGAAGCGTTATTCCCACCTTTTCTAGCAACCTTATCTATTTCATCAATATAGATAATCCCCATCTCTGCTTTTTTCACATCAAAATCAGCTACTTGAATAAGCCTGAGCAGGATATTTTCCACATCTTCACCCACATACCCAGCCTCAGTCAAGGCAGTAGCATCTACTATGGCAAAGGGCACATCCAATATTCTGGCCATAGTTTGAGCTAATAAGGTTTTCCCTGAACCGGTTGGACCCAGCAAAAGAATGTTACTCTTTTCTAACTCAATATCATTTCGCCGTGAAGAAGAGTAATTTATTCGTTTGTAATGATTATAAACTGCTACAGAAAGTGTTTTTTTTGCTATTTCCTGACCAATAACATACTCATCCAGAACAGCCTTTATCTCTTTAGGCCTTGGCAAAAAATCAGGATTAAGTTTCCTTACAGATGTCCATTCATCCCCAATTATTTCATTGCATAACCCCACACATTCATCGCAGATAAAAACACCTGGTCCAGCCACTAATTTTTTCGCAGCCTCTTGACTCTTACCGCAAAAAGAACATGCTACCTTTTCACTCTTATTATCCCCAAAACGGAGCATAAACTTCCTCCTTATTTTTTCTTTGCTTTTTTTATATCAGCTATTTTCAACTCAGCTGTTTTTATATCAGTTATTTTTGTCTCAGCTATTGGATGTATCACATCAGCTGATAACCGTGATTGAAGAACCTCGTCTATTATCCCATAAGTTTTAGCCTCTTCCACAGACATATAATAATCCCTGTCTGTACCCAGCTGAACATCCGTTACTGTTTGACCGGTATGCCTTGACAGGATACCATTTAACAAGTCCCTCATCCTCATAATCTCTTGTGCCTGAATATGAATGTCAACGGCCTGTCCCTGAACGCCGCCAAGCGGTTGATGGATCATGATTCGGGCATGGGGCAGGGAAAATCTTTTACCCTTTGCACCCGCACAAAGCAATAATGCCCCCATACTGGCTGCCTGACCAACACAAATAGTAACAATATCTGCCCTTACATATTGCATCGTATCATAAATAGCCAGTCCCGCAGTTACCACCCCACCAGGACTATTGATATAAAGGTTAATATCCTTTTCCGGGTCTTCAGCCTCTAAAAACAATATCTGTGCAATGATAACATTAGCCACATCATCATCAATGGGAGTACCAATAAATATGATCCTTTCCTTTAACAATCGTGAAAAGATATCATATCCCCTCTCTCCTCTTGCATTCTGTTCAACAACCATAGGAATTAACGCCATTTTTATCCTCCAAATATATAATCTTCAGGCTACAGACTAAGTCGTCAAGAAAAAATAACTTGCAGGAGTCGTATCACCGATCCATCTTGTCTGGCTCCGTTGTTCGTCGTTTACATACAGTCAGACAAATCTGACAAGTCAGACTTGCCAGCCAAGCGTCTTGAGTGACTCTTGGTGTACAACTTACTTTTTTCTCGACTCCTAATCACCTGATTCTTCTTCCACTTGACTTACCACCTCAACTTTTATATCGGCAACATCTATGAGAAAATTTAATATTTTATCTATCAACATTTCATGCATTTTTGCATCCTTTTTCTCCTCATCAATCAAGTATTCCCTGATTTTTTCAGGCTTTCCCCGAAAATTAGCAAAGATCCATTTTTTATATTCCTCATCACTTACAGTAATATTTTCCTTTAAGGCAATATGCTCAAGAAGCAATAATAATTTAAGTTTTTTTTCAGCCTTTGGTTGAAATTTCTGGTGTAATGTTTCCTTGTCCATACCTTTCGGCATATCGGTACCATGTTGCTGAAAGTAAGAGACAAATTCATCACAAAAAAACGCTGTTTCTTGATCAACCAATGATTTTGGAAGCTGGAAATCACATCTTTCAAGCAAGGCTCCTATAATCTTATTCTTTAATGCCTCTTGAGCTGCTTTATCATTTTCTTTCCCAAGATTTTCTCGTATCGCATCCTTTATATCCTCAATGGTTTCATAATCCCCCATATCCTTAGCAAATTCATCATCAATTGCAGGCAACTGTTTTTCTTTCAATCCTTTTATTTCAACATTAAAGGTTATATCCGTCCCTGCCATCTGGGGATTAATAAAATTCTCAGGCAGAGTGAGTGTAAATGTAGTTTTTTCGCCAATCCTTAACCCAATCAACTTTTCCTCAAACTCAGGCAAAGCAGTGTCTTTACCTATTTCCATCAAATCGTTTTCCTTACTTTGCCTGACACCATTCAACAAATAATCAAAATCTACAATAGCAACATCACCCTTCATTATTGGTCTATCATCTATATCTATCAGAACAGCATATTCCTCTTGCAAATATTGAAGCTGAGATTCAACAGCATCATCCTTAACCTCTAATATCTTTTTAATTAAAGGTATATTCCGATAATCTTCAAATTCTATACTTGGTTTTATTTCTATACTGACAGAAAATAAAAGATCCTTTTCGTCTTCATACTGAATATCAGTAATAGAAGGACGGGTTACAGGTTGAAGATCATGTTGTTTTATCCCTTCTGTACATGACTCGTTAATAAGTTTCTGGATAGTCTCCTGTTTTACTTTTTTACCAAATCGAGTTTCAACTACATCTCTGGGAACCTTGCCCATCCTGAATCCAGGTAGCGATGTCTTTGCAATGATAGCATTCAGCTCCTTTTTATATCTTTCCTGTATCATCTTTTCAGGAACAACCACCTTAAATTCAACCTGACAATTATCCTTATATTCACATTCTAATTGCACATCTTCCTCCTATCCTGCTAACAATTTTTTATGTTATATATTTTATCAAATATCTTGCGATTTGTCAAGAAAATTTAATACCCCTCCAGCGGCAATTCTCATTTTGAATAGGGTGCTGTCCCCATTTTTCCATTTTTCCCCATTTTTCTCATTTTTCTTCTTGACATTTTAAGAAGTGTGTGATAAAATTATCCTGAAAAGGAGGAAAAGATAAAGATGATGGAAGTTGTAGTTGAAAATGTAAAAAAATTGATTCAGGAGCTTATTCTTCCTGAGATTGGGATAATCAAAGATGAATATCTGGAAATTAAATCAATACTTTTGTTGACAAATAAACGAATTGATGATATAAATACTCATCTTGCTGATCAGAGTAGAAGAATAGATGGGCTAAGGGTAGAATTAAAGGAAGAAATAGCTAAGAATACCGCTCGGATAGATGAGACGAATAAACGGATAGATGAGACAAATAAACGGATAGATGGATTAGATAAGAGCTTAACTGCCAGAATAGATGAGACGAATAAACGAATGGACCGACTTTATGATGTAGTTGTTCGGCGGGATGACCATAAGGTATTAGAAAGGAGGATTGTCCATGTGGAGCAGGTGATAGAAGGGATGAAGGAAGAATTGCTGAAATTAGCCGCATAATAGGTGGGAAAGGATAAGGTAACCAATAATATTCTTATGCCTATGTGATTAATCGTCCATGTTTTGCATGATATTACTTTTGTGCCCCACCAGTAACAAATTTAACTACCTTATCCCCTTGTTGTTTTACAGCACCCATAACCTTGCCTGCTGTACCGGATGAGAAAAAACTCCAACCTCCAAACCCAATAGCCCCCACAATAACCACTATCCAGAGGAAATTTACTATATCTGACCCGACTGATTTCGATCTGGTTGGCTCAGGCTCTATATCTCGAAAATATCTGGTGTTAGCGGTAGCACCTCTGGCATCTGATTTTCCCCCATTCTCTATCCCTCCAATGGTATCACGGGCATCAATTTGCGGGTTCTCCATCTCTTTCTTCCATTCCATATCCTGTTCTTGTGTCTCAGCATTCGTTCCAAGGATGTCTTTTAGTGCCCCAAGAAGTTTCTGCACATCATCCCGACTCATATTCCTTGCCATATTTTATACCCCCCAAAAAATCATATCCTTCCCTGATGCTTCAAACTATTAAAAACAAATTCCCTGAATAACGGGTGTGGAGCCGTTGGTTTTGATTTGAATTCTGGATGAAACTGTGTGGCTACAAACCAGGGATGATCCTTGAGCTCCACTATTTCTACTAATCTGCCATCAGGTGAAGTCCCAGCCATGATTAATCCTGCCTTTTCAAATTCCGCACAATATTTGGGATTAATCTCATATCGATGCCTATGCCTTTCAGATATTAATTCCAATCCATATGCCTTAATCGTTGTTGTCCATTTTCGTATAATAGCTGGATAACTTCCCAGCCGCATGGTTCCACCCATGTTTGTAATATCCTGCTGCTCTTCCATCAGGTGTATTACTGGATGTGGTGTCTCAGGGTCAACCTCCACCGAGTTTGCACCCGTAAGTCCAAGAACATTATTGGCAAATTCAATCACCACACACTGCAAGCCAAGACATATGCCAAGAAATGGAATCTTATTCTCCCGGGCATATCGAACAGCCTCTAATTTACCCTCAATCCCCCTGTATCCAAATCCACCCGGCACCAATATCCCGCCTAAATCGGAAAGAAGTTTTTCTGCATCAATGGGTGACTTCAAGCCTTCAGAATCAACCCATCTTATATGTATTTTTGCTCCATGCCAGATACCACCATGATTAAGTGCCTCGACAATACTTTTGTAGGCATCAGGCAGCTTTATGTATTTCCCTACCACAGCAATTGTCAGGGAGTGTTTTGGACTCTTTAACCGATTCACCATATCTGCCCATAAATCCTCTTTCTGGGGCAAGGGAACCTTATCCGTTAATCTAAGCAAATCAATAATCAGGTTATCTACCCCCTGCCGCTTAAAGACAATAGGGATCTCATATACGCTGCTTACATCAGGGGCATTAATTACAGCATTTTTTTCTACATCACAAAACAGGGAAATTTTTTCCTTTATCTCCTCGCTCAAGCCTCGCTCTGTACGACATATAAGTATATCGGGGATAATTCCTATTTCCCTTAATTTATTGACACTATGCTGTGTAGGTTTTGTTTTCACCTCTCCTGAAACCTTGATAAACGGCACCAATGTTAAATGGATATAAATGACATTGTTTCTGCCCACATCCTTTTTGAATTGCCTGATAGCCTCCATAAATGGCATACCTTCCATATCACCAACCGTACCACCAACCTCAACAATAACCACATCTATATCTTCATTTGCCATCAATTTAACACAGGATTTTATTTCATCTGTAATATGAGGGATCACCTGAACAGTCTGCCCAAGGTATTCCCCCTTTCTTTCTTTGGTTATAACAGATTGATATATCTTTCCAGTGGTTACATTGCTTGCCTTGCTTAATTTAACATCAGTAAACCGTTCGTAATGCCCCAGATCCAGATCTGTTTCTGCCCCATCATCAGTCACATAAACCTCACCATGCTGATACGGACTCATTGTTCCCGGGTCAACATTGATATAAGGGTCAAGCTTTTGCATGGAAATTCGTAGCCCCCTTGATTCCAAAAGATGACCAATAGAGGCAGCAGCCACACCCTTTCCTAAGGAAGATACAACCCCGCCGGTTACAAAAATATATTTCACTTGAAAATCCTCCTGATTCAAACTTTCCTCTCCTCTGTCATTTCGACCTCTTTCCCTCTGCCTTCTGCAACCTTTCTCTGACCATCTTAATAGCACAAAAACTGCCACACATCCCGCAGGTATCATCCTGAATATGTCCCCTGATCGCATTGACCCTGTCAGGGTCTACGCTACATTCAGCCTGTTTTTTCCAATCAAGCTCAGCCCTTGCCTTAGCCATCTGAATATCCCTGTCAAATGCCCCTGGTATTTGTTTGGCAATATCACCCGCATGAGCAGCAATTCTGGCAGCAATAACACCATTTTTCACATCCTCTATAGTAGGAAGGTTCAAGTGTTCCGACGGGGTAACATAACATAAAAAATCAGCCCCTGCACCAGCAGCAATTGCCCCGCCAATGGCTGCGGTTATATGATCATATCCAGGGGCAATATCTGTTACCAATGGTCCCAACACATAGAATGGGGCATGATTACAGAGTTGTTTTTGTAGAAGCACATTTGCTGTTATTTGATTCATAGGAACATGACCCGGACCCTCAATCATCACCTGCACCTGTGCCTCATAAGCCCTTTTCGCCAACTCTCCTAGAATAATCAATTCCTGAATCTGTGGTCTGTCTGTAGCATCCATCAGACATCCGGGTCGCAATCCATCCCCAAGGCTCAAAACCACATCATACTGTTTAGCAATATGCAGAATATCATCAAACCTCTCATAAAACGGATTTTCCCTGTTATGGTAAAGCATCCATTCGACAATAAATGTACCGCCACGACTGACTGTATCCATACATCTACCCTGTTGTTTCAGTCTCTCAATAATCAATTGTGTAACCCCGGAATGAATGGTTATAAAATCTACACCATCCTCAGCCTGTCGGGCAATCACCTCAAGAATGCTTTCAGGGGTCATGGACATGATAGAGCCATCCCTTTCAACGGCATTCAATGCAGCCTCGTATATCGGCACGGTCCCAAACGGAACGGCTATCTTTTTAAGCAATGTTTTCCTTATTTCTCTTGTCTCACCAGCAATACTCAAATCCATAATAGCATCTGCCCCGAAAGCAATGGCTGTCTCTGCCTTTTTTATCTCCTCATCAAGCTCAATGTGCTGGGGTGATGTGCCAATGTTAGCATTGACCTTGGTTCTAAGCCCTTCACCTATTCCTGAATATATATTAATGCGATGATTGATATTATGCGGTATAACTATTCTGCCCACAGCAATACCCTGACGGATAAACTCAATATCCCGCCCCTCACTATCGGCAACAAATCTTACCTCATCAGTGATTATTCCTGATATTGCTTGTTGTAATTGAGTCATAATTTTCCCCCTCCAACCTGTTCATTGCTTCCAATGCTATCCGTATTCCATCCTGTTAGGAATGTGGTAATCTCGACTACATCTTGAGAATAGTCAACCAAGACGACTGAATCTTTGCATTTTTTTGATCTGTATGACGAAAATTACTACGCAAATGCTCTTTCTCCCTTTCTCCATCTTATCCCTGAGCTGTTACTTCTGTTTAACTGCAAACTTAATCGGCACACCCTCAAACCCAAATTCTTCACGAAGTTTTTTCATTAAATATTTAGAATAGGCGGGGGTAAAAAGTGTTTGTTGATTGACAAACAGGGAAAATATCGGTGGTCCTGCCTTTACCTGAGTAGCATAACGAATCTTCAATTGTTTTCCCTTAATGGTTGGCGGCTGAATCTCTTCACAAGCCTTTTCAATTGCTCGATTAAGCTTGCCCGTTGATATTAGTTTCCTATGCTTTTGAGCAGTACTCTCTATAAGGTTAAGGAGTCTGGTAATTCCCTGGTTTTTAAGTGCAGATGTAAAAATTACTTGAACGAATACAAGATATGGGATTTGTTCTCGTATAAAATTTGCGTATGCCTCTCGCAGTGTTTCAGTCTCCTCATCTAATGGTCTGGTATCCCATTTATTAATAGCAATAATACACCCGCATCCCCTCTCTTCTATCTTGGACAATATCTTTTGATCCTGCTCAGTTAGTCCTTCATTGCAATCAATCGTTAACACAGAGACCGTGGAGCGTTTAACCGCAGCTAATGCCCGCAAAACGCTTGACTTTTCAACATCCTCTTCTATCTTTGCCTTTTTTCTAATTCCGGCAGTATCAATAAGAATCATTTCTTTATCATTCCATGTGATAAGTGTATCAATCGTATCCCGAGTTGTTCCCGGCACATTATCCACCAGCATCCTTTCCTCGCCGAGAATGGTATTTATTAGAGATGATTTGCCTACATTGGGCTTGCCAACAATAGCCACAGCAATTTGATTCTTTTTCCTCTCATCTTTCGTATCTTCGTCTATAGGTGATATTTCTTTATATTGAGGGAGATGAGAGATTATCTCATCAAGAAGGGTATTGATGTTTAACCCATGAATACTTGATATGGCTATGGGATTACCCATGCCCAGCCTATAAAACTCGGAGATAAATTCCGGCTCTCGCAGGATATTATCAACCTTATTTACAACCAATATAATGGGTTGAAAGGTTTTATGCAACATGCGTGATACTTCTATGTCTTGAGTCGCAACCCCATCCTGACCATCGCAAAGAAATACAATAACGGCTGCTTCTTTAATAGCCATTTCTGCCTGATACCTTATTCCTTGAAGCAATGAGTCATGGCTGTTAACCTCAATCCCACCGGTATCAATAAGGACAAATTCAATCCCTGACCATGAGACTTCAATATAATTCCTGTCCCTTGTTACCCCTGGTGTGGGATGGACAATTGCCTGCCGGGTAGATGACATTCGATTAAACAGGGTTGACTTGCCAACATTTGGTCTGCCTACAATAGCTACAACTGGTTTATTCATTTTTTTATATCCTCGCTGAGTATAATTACCTCATTCTTCTGCATATGCCTCTCTGAGTCTCTCAAGTGTCTTCCTTGGGTCCTCAACGATTATCTTGGAATTGCTCAATATATCTACAAATCCAAGCTCATTTTTATATCTTGGCACAATATGCAGGTGTAGATGTTCAATGCTTGCACCAGCAACATTACCCATATTATAACCAATGTTATACCCTGAAGGGGAATAAAGTTTATCGAGGATATCAAGGATTTTTATGGTCAATGACTGCATCTGATTTGTTTCTTCCTCATTCAACTCGCGAATATCCTTGATGTGTCTATTGGGAAAGATCATTATATGTCCCGGGTTGTATGGATATAGATTCAAGGAAACAATCATATCCTGACTACGATAGACATCAAGCTGGACTACCTTTTCATCCCTATCCCTGATCGCACACAGGATACAATCTACCTTTGGTTTTTCACCAAGCAGATAATTTTCCAATTTGGATGGGGCAAATAGATGCATTATTTTTCTCCCTTGTTGATAGGTTTATAGGTTTATAGGTTGATGAGTTTATATGTTAAAGGAACACAGATTATAAACCTATAAACCCTTCCCTTTCCAACCCATCAACTCATCAACCCATCAACTTTTTGTGTCTTTGTGGTGAGTAGTTACCTTCCTCCAAACAATGATTGTTCTACAAGCAGACAAATGATATGGATAATAGTGATGTGCGACTCCTGTATTCTTGGGGTATTCGAGGATGAGACAACAATACATACATCTGTCAAATCCTTGAGCTTGCCGCCATCCCCGCCTGTTAGCCCAATGGTTACAGCTGATTTTTTCTTAGCCATGGCAATTGCTTTGAGCACATTAGGAGAGTTCCCTGAGGTACTTATCCCGATCACTACATCACCGGACTCTGTTAACGCCTCTATCTGCCTTGAGAATACATCCTCAAATCCGTAATCATTGCCTATTGCCGTAAGGATAGATGTATCAGTAGTTAAGGCAATTGCCCCAAGTGCCTCTCGTTCCATCTTAAACCTGCCAACCAGTTCACCAGTCATGTGTTGAGCATCTGCCGCAGACCCACCATTACCGCAAATAAGCACCTTTTTATTCTGTCTGTAGGCATTAATGATTATCTCTGCTGCCAAAGCTACATCCTTTAACGGGATATTATTTTTGACCTCAATGCTTTCTTGAATCTCCCTGATTATTATTTTTTCCATTTTTTTTTGTCTCCTTCGTGTCCTTCGTGTTCTTCGTGGTAAAAAACTTCCTGTTACCGTCATTTTAAGGTTGACATGACATTAATGTTTCATCCCCAAATCGCCCACTAATTGCTTGAAATCACGAGGATTGATGGCTACATTAAGTGCGTCATCATAGGTAACAATTCGTTGATGTACAAGTTGTGATAAGGATTGATCCATACTCATCATGCCCTGTTTTTTGCCTGTTTGAAGTACAGAGGCAATCTGGTATGTCTTTGCTTCCCTGATCAATGATCTCACTGCCGGGGTAGCTATCAAGGTCTCAAATGCAGCAATTCTTCCACTTCCATCAGCCTTTTTGACCAAGAGTTGTGAAATAATACCTACAAGGTTTATGGTTAACTGCATTCTTACCTGTTGCTGTTGATGTGGAGGAAAAACATCAACGATTCGATCTATGGTGGAAATGGTATCGGTTGTATGCAGGGTTCCCAACACCAGATGTCCTGTTTCGGCAGCAGTTACAGCCAGAGAAATGGTCTCAAGGTCACGCATCTCTCCGATTAAAATAACATCAGGATCCTCTCTGAAAACATGCTTTAATGCCTCAGAGAAAAAGTAAGTATCTCTTCCTAATTCCCGTTGATTAACAAGGCTTTCCTTGCAGGTATGAACAAACTCAATCGGATCCTCAATGGTCATGATATGATGTGGAAACTTTTTATTTATATAATCAATCAAGGCAGCCTGTGTCGTTGATTTTCCACATCCAGATGAGCCGGTAATCATGATTAATCCCCTGGGACGAGAACATAATTCCATACAAATAGGGGGTATTCCTAATTCTTCTATGGTTAGAATGTTGAAGGGAATAATTCTGGTAACAATCCCTATCATCTCCCTTTGCTGGAAGACATGTGTTCTGAATCTGGCAAGTCCCGGGATGTCATATCCAACATCCACACCCATATCTTCAGCAAACCTTTTCCGTTGATTTTCATCCATGATACTCATAGCCATCTTTCTTACCTGTTCAGCAGATAAAGGCGACATTTGTTTCAAAGGCATAATCTCCCCCTGAATACGAAGAAGCGGAGGACTTTCTGCCTTCAGATGAAGATCTGAAGCCTTACATTTTACAGCTATTTCGAGAAATTTATCAAAATCTGTTCTGACCATAATGTTACCTCTTGCATTATACTCAACGATGCCATAAAAAACGCAATTTATGCCCCACTTGAGTATAACATCGCTGAGTATATCTATCCCCTTTTTTACACATTTGTGGTAGGGGCTAAGCTATTTAGCACTATTTTACATTATTCTGCCATATATGTCAAGAAAAAAAACAGGGCAAACGCGGAAGAGCGTTGGAAAGCCTCTGTGTCTCTTTGCGTTAATCTTGGTTCTATAGCGAATCATGTGGGTAAGTCAAATTGTAACCGTTCACGAGGAATTCAGGGGGAAAACCGGGGACAGCGCACATTTTTCTTGACAAGAGAAGATTTATATGGTAATATTTATTTATTATGGCAAGAATGGCAAGAATTATCGTACCAAACATACCGCATCATCTTACTCAGAGAGGTAATTATAGGCAAATAGTATTTGATACCAACAATGATCGGGTACAATATTTGTCATGGATAAAGGAATACAGTGAAAGATATG
>MNYI01000119.1 GCA_001873945.1 Candidatus Desantisbacteria bacterium CG2_30_40_21 | reverse complement strand
AACAATTATACTCAAGTGGGACATAAATTGCGATTTTTCGTAACTACTCACCACAAAGGCACGAAGACACAAAAAGTTGATAAGTTGAATAGTTGATGGGTTGATAAGTGGATGAATTGATAGGAAATGTTTATGAATTATGAATCTGTGTTCCTTTAACCTATAAACTCATCAACCTATCAACCTATCAACTTATGTGTTCTCCGTGGTAAATTCTTTTACCTAAGTAGTTACGATAATTGACAATTAAGAAGGATTGTATGCCAAATAAGTTGTCTTTAAGCACCATATTGGTTGTTATCGGCTTTGTCTCCATAATATCTCAGTCCCTGCTTATTTACGAATTAACAAGTGTATTCTATGGTAATGAGCTATGCCTTGGGATTATCCTTGCCAGCTGGCTCTTCTGGATGGCTGTGGGAAGCCTTGTGGCAGGTTTCTGTGGGGGCAATCCTGCCAGAGGTGCTCTCCTCTGGCGGTTGCCTATTTTTAATGGTCTGTCACAAGAGTCAGGTTTCCATCGTTTTATTTTCAGTCAAATCATTGTCTCCATCCTTTTACCTCTAACCATTATTTTTATTAAGATGTTTCGTGTTTTTTTGCATATACCGGTTGGGGAATTGATAGGATACCATGTTATGGTTATTTCTATCCCTTTGCTCACGGCTCCACTGGGAATAGTTATCGGTGCCCAATTTACACTTGGATACAGATTGTATTCGCAGGTGATGAAAGAAACATCTCTTGCTGCCGGCAAGGTCTATCTCTATGATGCCATAGGTGATGTTTTTGGCGGATTTGCCTTTGGGTTTATATTTGTCAATTTTTTTAACTCACTTACAACTGCCTTTTATACTGCTATTATCAATGTATTTTGTGGAACAATGATTCTTCTTCTTTGTAGCCGTAAGATATTCCTTGTAGCAATATGTATAATCTGTTTATCAGCCAATGTGTATGGTGTTCTTAATGCAGACAGGCTAATGAATTATACCACCAGCCTTAACTGGAAGGGATTTTCTGTAGTAAAAAATGCCTTCTCAAAATATGGCAACCTGACTGTGGTTAAAATAGGCAATCTCTATAATTTTTATTGTAACAGTGTCCTTGCTTTTACCATTCCACAACAACTTGATAGCGAAGAGCTTATCCATTTCCCTCTGCTTCAGACGCCACAGGTAAAACAGGTGCTTATCCTTGGCGGAGCAGTTGCTGGTGGGCTTAAAGAAACCCTGAAGTATCCAGAGGCAGAGATATATTATGTTGAGCTTGATCCAGCATTGATAAAAACAGCCAAAAAATACATTCCAAAAGAAGACATTGACAGCCTTGATAATCCAAGGGTGAAAAATATCCATGGCGACGGCAGGCTATTTGTTAAGAGGTGGCAAGGCAAACCATTTGATGCCTTAATCGTCAATATCGGCAATCCCTCTACTGCTGAACACAACAGATTTTACACCCTTGAGTTTTTTGAAGAGGCAAAACGCATCTTAAAACCACAGGGAATAATCAGCCTTTCTGTCAGGTCAAATGAGAATTATCTTGGCGAGAACATGCTGCAATTTAACGGATGTATCTACCATACCCTGCAACAGATTTTTCCGTCTATAATCTTAATACCAGGGGATGAACTTACCTTGATTGCATCCTCAATATCAGGGTATATGAGCATTGAACCGTATATTCTGGTTGAAAGGTTGAAACAACGAGGGATTGAAACCAGATTTGTAAATGAGTATTATTTGCCGTATCGGTTTTGTCCTGAAAGGATAGGGTATCTTCGAGAAAGCCTTGAGGGAATAGTGCCTAAGATAAATCATGACCTTTATCCTGTTTGTTATTATTTTGACATAGCCTTATGGGTTGAGGAGTTTTCACAGGGTAGCGAGGGGTTATTTAATCTTTTATCAGGCGTAAAAACATGGCACTTAATCCTTGTGGCTGTACTTGTTGCCCTAATCCCATGGCTTGTGTTCAGGAGGAAAAGGGTATTTATCTCAACCGGGATGTTTATCTCCGGGTGTGGCGGCATGGTGATTGAAATTGTATTGATTATTGGTTTTCAAATACTATTTGGTTATATATATCACCTGATTGGAATAATTATTGCCGGGTTTATGCTCGGTATTGCTGGTGGGACATGGTGGATGAATTCAAGGATTGACAGAATACAGAACAGGATGGGGGTATATTCTCTTTTACAAATAGCCATAGCCCTTTATCTGTTTTTAATCCCAGCTATCTTTCTCGGCTTAAGAGTAATATCTGATGAGTTTTGGGTACAGGCAGTTATTTGCATTCTATTTCCCATATTAACTGCCATGGCAGGAATATTGGTTGGGCTTATCTTTCCGTTGGCTAACCGCATCTATTCAGATTTTACAAAGGATACGGGCAATGTTGGCGGGATAATGTATGCCCTGGATCTGGGCGGGGCATGCGTTGGCTTACTTATTGCTTCTGTCTTGACCATACCTGTTTTGGGTATTACCCAAACGAGTATGGTCTTTGGGGTGTTGAATCTATTGGTGGGAATATCTACTATGATTGTGGCTGCACAGAGGGAATAAGCACCCTACTCAAATCCCTGATGCCTTCTTGACCGTCTCCGGCAATGGTTCTATCTTCACCTCACCAAAGAAATTCCTGTAGGAGCTTAGCTCATTAAATTTCTGAATATCTATCCTGAATTCCTCATATACTCGCACCCAGAGTTTATCTGAAAAAACTAACTTTTTTTCACCTGATTTTTTTATGGGAATTGAAAGGGTAAAATTGCTCTCCTCTGGCAAAAACATTGCCTTGAACCTATATTCTTCCTTTGCTTTTTTCCCATTTTCTTCCCCTCTATAGAATTCAGTAGCCTGTTGGCAGATAACAATAAAATTATCCTTCCACTTTGGTATCTTCAAGGGTAGCCATGTTGTTTTCGTACCCCATTCTGGATTAAAGAGAAATACATTGTTATAACCCATGGTATTAGTTCCATCATTAGCAGGTACCCCTGTAGAGAATATAGGCATAAAATTTTCCTTCTTAGTTGGTCCACCATCCAAGAATCCTACAGGTATATCCCAATATTTCATGCAGGCAGCCATAAGCACTGACATATCTTCATCATTTCCATTGGTAAACCTACTGCTTAATATTTCATCAGGACAACGAAGATAGGTATCTTTTGAAGCACCTGTTTTGTAATCCCTTCGCTCAGTGTATGTTATGCCCCATATCTTCAAAGCATCAAAGAGATACATGACCTTAAAGATATTCTCAGGCATATCTGTGGGGAATGTTGCAAATTCCTTTGTTTTTAGATAACACCTCTTAACCTCATTCATAAAATCAGCCATAAAACTATTCTTTTCAATTACCATAAATGTTGCCAACATCCCTATTTGATTCCAGTTTACCTGATATGTACCGGTGCCATTATTCCCGCAGATGTTTACATTTCCACATTTTGGGGTAATATCCTTTACCTCATCCCGCATGGTGTAATAAAGTTTAATCTCTGGTGAGATAGAGACATTGCCCTTTACATTCAGGATATTCTCGCTCACAGGAAGGTTTACCATCTTTATTCTGGCAATATAACCTGGCGGGATGGTACATTTATCCTCTGCCTCCTGCCTTTTGTCTTCTGTACTTGTTACTCTTGGTTGATTAGTCCCTGTACCGATTGTGGTTGCAGTTCCTGCTGTCTTTTTTATCGGCATACGGCTTTTCTCAAGGGATAATTCCATCTGCAAAGGGACAGCCTTATTATCCGTATATTCCTTCATATCTATGGATAGCCAAACAACTATTGGCACATCCTTCATCTTATTTTCTACTGTAATTGTACCAAGAGGAATCTTTCCATCCTCAAGGGATTTGTAGGTACATACGAAAAGGTTGCTGAAGAAGGGATCCAATGATACCCCTTGAAGATTAAACAGGGATGTAATATATTCATAGCCAAGGGAAATAGAAGAATATGAATTATTCCCGGATGAGGCATAGTCAATTTGCAACAGGTTTGCACCCAGAGAGTTTGCACGATTGAGGGTTATGCCCTTGCTGCTATTTCCACCCAATCTCAGAGCAATATCTGTTTTAAGTATTTGTTTTTTTAGCCAAAATTCAATGCCCCAATAGGTATCAAGATTATCCTTGTCTATAGCAAATAAAAGGTTTTTATTCCCGGGTGGGTGATAACACAAGCCCATTTTATATTTTATAGGCTCATTCTCCTGCAAATCCGTACCAAACATACCATATTTAACCAGAGCCAATCGCATGGTATCAAATGGGATCCATAATGCCCCAACATCTACCTTAAACCCTATATCCTTATCCAATCTTTGCTTAGTATCCCTGTAAATAGAACGGCCAGACCCGCCCAATGACCATTTTCCATAACGCCTGGCACCGGAAAATGCCCATTCACCCTTTGAGAGAGAAATTGGTTTAATCTTCAGATTTTGCCAGCCAAAACCAAGGGCACAATTTTCATCAAATACAGGAACAATCAAATTAGTATAAAGGCTCATTTGACCCAAATCATCCTGATTCCCCCAAACATTATTAAATTCATATCGCTGTAGCATTGGTAAACCAGCTGGATTCCAACTCATGGTATTGGCATCATCTGCCACAGCCACAAACGCCCCTCCCATGCCCATGGGACGGGCACCAATAAATCTTTCGTTGAATCCAAAGCTGGTAGCAGGGAGAAGGAGAAGGCAGAAGGCACAGAGGCACAGAGACACATAGAGATATCTGTGTAGCATTAATATCACCAACTCGCATATAATTTATACAATTGCCGTTATGGAAAACTCTGGATATGCCTTATGCCATTCATTTAGGAGTCAAAAAAAATAAGTTGTACACCAAGCAATTCTCATTATGGTAAAATGGATAAGGGGGAGATATGGAGATTAATCGGTAGGACAGGCATAAATGCCTGTCCTACCGACAATTCTGTTGATAATCGGCACCATCTCCTCTATTCCCTTATTCCCCTTTGAACATAAGTTTTGCCATAATGAGAATTGCTGACCGCCCAATCAAATCTTACCAATCTTTTCATTTTATCTCCTTTAGAAACCAATATGTCTGGAACAAAACAACTCTATCGGTAGTTACGGTTTGTTTACAATGCATTTGATTCCATCGTATACAAAGTATACTATACAAGATGTGTGTTGTCAACAAGTTTTTGCTCAGGAATAAACAAGCAACAGGAAAATAGGGGACAGACACCATTTACTTACTCTTCATCTAATGGACAAGAATAATATTGAAGAAAAAAGTGTCTG
>MNYI01000034.1 GCA_001873945.1 Candidatus Desantisbacteria bacterium CG2_30_40_21 | reverse complement strand
ATAAAGCCAAAGTGGGCAATCAAGAGGATAGTAAACCTCTTTTGTGCGTGGCATTCTCAAATAATAGAGGTCATGGGTTCTATGGGTATTCGTGAGGTACAAAGGCTTCGGGGTGAAACAGGAAGGGCAATGTTTCTGGAAGATTTGGAAAGGGATTTTGTAGCGGCTGTTGGAAGGATTTAACCAGATAGATAGTTGGAAATGTTTAGAAATGCGAGGAGATAATTTATGTCCATAGAGACTATTTGTGGAGATATTAATTTTGAACGGATTACTTTTGGTACTCATTTAATTCAACGAATGTGGCAAAATGGTATATCAATCGATCAAGTTTTAGACACAATTCTAACTGGTATAGTTAACAAAAAAGAAAATGATGAAAGTTCCTATGGAAAATTCAATAAATTTACAATTTCTAAAGATGATATTGTTGTTGTAGTAAAGGACTGTAATCCAGCATTTATTATTACGGCAAATAGGAGGTAATTATTATGCAATGCCCCAATGGTTGTTTGTTTCCAATGGAGGAAAGGAAGGAAGAAAAAGTCTTTCATCGTAATGGTGGCGAACCTGTTATTGTTTCTGGTTTAATTATATATGTGTGTTCAAACTGTGGCCAAGAGTCAATGCCTTTGTCTTCGGCAAGAATTGTAGAGAATATATTAACTGAAAGACTTAAGCCGTCTGGTAAGTTTACTGCTGAGTTGTATGAAGTCAGTTCAGGCTGTAAGTTTTAGACTTTTAGGGGAATACAGGGACACATCTCATATTATTAGAAAAATATGGGATGTATTCACTACTGAGGGTTCAACCTTGTCTGTCGTTTATCTCAAGCGGACAGATGAGTCAGGCAAGAATGACTGACCTACCGACTATAGGAATTTTATCCGACACTTGGGACTTGACGCGACACTACTGTCTTTAATATAAATCGGAGGAAAATATAATGTCAGACAATATCACCAGACCCGTTGGGGTAAAGATCAAGCCTGCCCCAACACGGTTCAGAAATCCCTTGTCAAAATATATCATTCATCGTGGGCATGAATGTATTAATTGTGGCAAGTGCGTGGAGGTTTGCAAGTTTGGAGTTCACCAGAGGGCAGGTATTTCCTCCTTTTCAAGAACTCAGGAGCATAAGTGTATTGGGACAACATGCAATGCCTGCGTTGACTCTTGTCCCAGCAAGGCATTGATTGTCAGGATAAATCCTATGATGGAAATGTTGGGGGATTATCGATGGACAAGCGATCTTATTCTGGCTACATGGCATCAGGCAGAAACAGGCGAATTGCCTCCATCCGGGCTTGAGTGCCAGATAGGAAATTCCGGGGGTGGGTTTGACAGGCTTAGATTCAAATTTCCAGAGAAGCCTTTACTTGAATTAAAAGATAGCGAAATAAGTACCAGTATCCCCCTTAATAGACGAAATGATTCAGCACACAAGATTGAAATAGGCTTGCCTATTTATGGTGGTGGAATGTCCTATGGTTCGGTTGGGTTATCCACTATAATTGGCAAGGCAAAGGCTGCTAAGGCATGGAATATTTTTACATGTACGGGTGAGGGTGGGTATCATTCTTCGTTGTATCCTTATGATGATCATGTTATTACTCAGGTGGCAACTGGTTTGTTTGGAGTGAAAGAGGATACCATCAAGCGGGTTAAGATTGTTGAGTTTAAGTATGCTCAAGGGGCAAAACCAGGTCTGGGCGGACACTTGCTTGGGGACAAAAATACACCGGAGGTAGCAGCCATGCGTGAGGCTGTGGTAAGCACTCCCCTGTTTTCACCATTCCCATTTCATTCGGTCTATTCAATTGAGGATCATAAAAAACATGTTGATTGGATAAAGGCTATGAATCCTGAGGTATTAGTTTCAGTCAAGGTTTCTACGCCAATAGATGTTGATATGGTAGCAATCGGCAGCTATTATGCTGATGCCCACATTGTACACATAGATGGCAGTTATGGTGGGACAGGTGCCGCCCCAAATATTGCCAAAAAAAATATTGCCATGCCCATAGAATATGCCATACCAAGGGTTCACAACTTTTTGGTAGCCGAGGGTGTCAGGGACAAGGTAACCCTAATAGCTTCAGGTGGTATCCGTACTGCCCATGATGTAGCCAAGGCAATTGCTCTGGGTGCGGATGGGGTGGCTATTGGTACGGCAGAAATAGTTGCCCTTGAATGTGTCAGGTGTGCTGCTTGTGAAAGTGGTAGAGGGTGTCCAAGGGGAATAGCAACAACAGATCCGGAATTAACCAATATGTTTGACTCTGAGTGGTCAGGACAACGGTTGACTAATCTCCTTGCCTCATGGCATAGTCAATTGGTTGATATTCTTAAGCGATTGGGTATGAGAAGTATTCAGGAATTGGTGGGCAGGTGTGATTGTTTGGAATATGAAGGGGTGAAAATACATGATAAATAATATTGCAACTGTAGGGGCAGGTTCCAAACCTACCCAAGAGGATTACATGGAAATACAGAAAATAACGGATTCAAGGGGAAGATTGAAAGAGGGCATGTCCCTACCTGATAGGTGTAATGTTGAGGAAGAGGGTGGTTGTGGGGTTGTTGGGTTTGCCTGCTCTATTCCTGTTTGCGGCAGGAATATCTTTGAGCCGTCCATCCAAATGCATAATCGCGGTAATGGCAAGGGTGGTGGGATTGCTGCGGTGGGATTTTTGCCTGAGCAGCTTGGGGTGAGCAAGGATACACTTGATGAATGTTATATGCTACAGGTCGCATTATTAGACCCTACGGCAAGGGAAGAGGTTGAAAAAAGCTGCATTACCCCATTTATGGACATTGTTTCAATAGCAATGCTCCCTACCATTGATGATTTTCGGACAATTGGATTGGAGGTTAAACCACCGGATGTTTGCCGATACTTTGTGCGGGTAAAGAAAGATGTGCTGTCACACTTTATTGAGGAAAATAATTTTTCTGGCATGGAGTTGCGAAGGGCAGAGGATGAATTCATATATCAGAATACATTCAAATTAAACAAACAATTTTATGCGTCCTTGGGCGAGAAAAGGGCGTTTGTCCTTTCCCATGGCCGTAACATGATGATATTAAAGGTAGTTGGCTATGCTGAACAAGTGGTTCAATATTACAGAATAGAGGATTTTAAGGCTCATGTTTGGATTGCCCATCAACGCTATCCAACCAAGGGCAGACTCTGGCATCCTGGTGGGGCACATCCATTTATTGGATTAAACGAGGCATTAGTGCATAATGGTGACTTTGCCAATTATCATTCAATGACTGAATATCTTGCCTCACGAAACATACAGCCATTATTTTTGACTGATACAGAGGTATCTGTCCTTGTCTTTGACCTCTTGAGCAGAACATATGGTTACCCATTAGAATATATCATTGAGGCATTGGCACCAACAACAGAGCTTGATTTTGACCGATTACCTGTTGAAAAGCAAAGGATATATCGGCATATTCAATCGGTTCATGCCCATGGCTCGCCTGATGGACCCTGGTTTTTCATTATTGCCAAGAATGATGCGGAAAACAAGAGGTTTCAACTCATTGGTATTACTGATACAGCCATGCTCAGGCCACAGGTCTTTGCCCTGCAGGAAGGGGAGATACAGATAGCGATAATTGGCTCGGAAAAGCAGGCAAATGATGCCATTCTCCACAATCTCTCTAAAGAGGATAAAAGATTTCACCTTGTAGCAGATAAGTACTGGAATGCACGGGGTGGAAGTTACACAGATGGCGGGGCATTTATCTTTACCCTTGAGGATAACGGTAGTGACCAAAAGAAGCTTGTTTGTACTGATAAATTTGGTCGGATAATTCAGATTAATACTGACCAAAAACATACAGATTTGACCATTAGCATCCAGACCCCTCAACAGGCTGACTCAATCAGGAGAAATCTTGTTAATGGCTCAGTGGCAGAGGTATTTAACTATATCAGGAACAACATCAAGGATTGGGATTATAACACATTTCGCTGGGTTTGTGGAGAAATGGTGGAAATAGCTGGTAAGGCTGATGGGGATAGGGTAGGGGTTATTGAGGTACTTACCCTGCTCAATGACCAGCGATATGATACTGGTACAAAAAAGAGAAGCGGGATATTGGAAATAGTTAAGATAAGTCTCAATAATCTGTTTGAGACAATAGAGGATTTAACTGCCAATAATGATGGGTCGTACCGTTTGATTGACTTTAAGAGGCGGGATACCCTGCGACCACCAAAGGGTAATGAACAAATTCTGGTAATCAATAGCCATGATTTTACCCCTGAGGGTGAGGATTGCGACTCACACCTGATAGTTACTGCCTATCAAATGGGTTGGAAGAGGTTTATCTGTTATGGGTATCTTGGCCAGAGGTTTTGTGGTTGTGGGCTTGGTTCAAATACTAATGGGGTACGAATTGATATTTATGATTCCTCTGGTGATTATATTGCCTCAGGCATAGATGGTCTGGAAATATATATTCATGGAAATGCTCAGGACCAATTGGGTCAAATAATGAAGAGCGGGAAACTCGTTATCTATGGTGATGTGGGACAAACATTTATGTATGGTGCCAAGGGAGGCAGCGTGTATATCCTTGGCAATGCTGCTGGAAGACCTCTGATCAATGCGGTTGGCAAACCAAGGGTACTAATAAACGGTACCTGCCTTGACTTTTTAGCTGAATCGTTTATGGCTGGTGACCCATTAAATGGCGGTGGATTTGTTATTCTCAATGGGATTGAATTTGACGATCATAGCCAGATTATAGATCAACCCACCCCTTACTCTGGCTCAAACCTTTTCTCCCTTGCCTCTGGCGGTGCTATTTATGCCCGTGATCCACATAAAAAATTGGTAAATGCACAACTCAATGGCGGTGAGTTTGTCCCTTTTACCCGAGACGATTGGCAGCTCATTCTTCCATACCTTCAGGAAAATGAACGATTATTTGGTATTTCTGTTGAAAGATTGCTTGCTGTTGATGGCATAAGAAAAGAGCCAGAACAGGTTTATCGTAAGATTAGACCAGCAGGTCGAAAGGTTCTGGTTGAGATGGAGAAAGAGGATTAGACTTAGAACGGAGGGCAGACATTTCTGTCTGTCATTGTAACTACTCAGGTAAAGTAATTCACCACGGAGAACACATAAGTTGATAGGTTGATAGGTTGATGAGTTTATAGGTTAAAGGAACACAGATTCATAATTCATAAACATTTCCTATCAATTCATCCACTTATCAACCCATCAACTATTCAACTTATCAACTTTTTGTGTTTTCGTGCCTTTGTGGTGAGTAGTTACGACTCCTTAATTATAAAATAAAATAAACAGTTTGTCAATATTTATT
>MNYI01000071.1:5188-5751 GCA_001873945.1 Candidatus Desantisbacteria bacterium CG2_30_40_21 | reverse complement strand
GACGGGAAATAGGTATTCGTACCATTTTTAATATCCTGGGTCCTATGACCAATCCAGCAGGGGCAAAATTTCAATTGCTTGGTGCTTATGACCCGAGTATGACCGAGACCATAGCTAATGTTCTTAAAAATCTGGGAAGCGTGAGGGCATTTGTTGTCCATGGCGAGGATGGATTAGATGAAATATCCATATCCGGTAGAACAAAGATAACTGAATTAAGAAACAAAAAAATAAGCACCTATATGATATCCCCTGAAAATTTTGGACTGGAAAGAGGAAGCCTGAAGGAGATAATAGGCGGTAGTGTAGACGAAAATGTAGAATTGGCTCTGAATGTGTTATCCGGAAAAGACATGGGAGCAAAAAGAAATATTGTTCTCTTAAACGCTGCCTTTGTCTTGTTAGCAGCCGGAATAACAGATGAGGTAACTGAGGCAATAAGATTATCAGCCCAATCCATTGATTCAGGGGAGGCTATGAGAAAATTGGAAGGGTTGAGGGAGATGACGAGATAGGAGAAAATGGGGAGAAAATGGGGACAGCGCCCGAGAAAATGGGGACAG
>MNYI01000071.1:0-5179 GCA_001873945.1 Candidatus Desantisbacteria bacterium CG2_30_40_21 | reverse complement strand
TTTCTTCTAAAAATAGGGCGCTGTCCCCATTTTCTCGGGCGCTGTCCCCATTTTCTCCCCATTTTCTCCTATCTCGTCATCTCCCTCAACCCTTCCAATTTTCTCATAGCCTCCCCTGAATCAATGGATTGGGCTGATAATCTTATTGCCTCAGTTACCTCATCTGTTATTCCGGCTGCTAACAAGACAAAGGCAGCGTTTAAGAGAACAATATTTCTTTTTGCTCCCATGTCTTTTCCGGATAACACATTCAGAGCCAATTCTACATTTTCGTCTACACTACCGCCTATTATCTCCTTCAGGCTTCCTCTTTCCAGTCCAAAATTTTCAGGGGATATCATATAGGTGCTTATTTTTTTGTTTCTTAATTCAGTTATCTTTGTTCTACCGGATATGGATATTTCATCTAATCCATCCTCGCCATGGACAACAAATGCCCTCACGCTTCCCAGATTTTTAAGAACATTAGCTATGGTCTCGGTCATACTCGGGTCATAAGCACCAAGCAATTGAAATTTTGCCCCTGCTGGATTGGTCATAGGACCCAGGATATTAAAAATGGTACGAATACCTATTTCCCGTCTTGGACCAATGGCATGTTTCATGGCTGGGTGAAGCATTGGGGCAAACATAAATCCAATCCCCACCTCTTCAATACACCTTTCAACAACCTCTGGTATAACCTCAATATTTACACCCAATCCCACCAAGAGGTCAGCACTGCCGCACCTTGATGATACAGAGCGATTACCATGTTTTGCCACCCTTGCCCCAGCTCCTGCGGCAACAAAGGCAGATATGGTTGAGACATTAATGGTCTGCAAGCCATCGCCACCAGTGCCACAGGTATCAACTACATCCCCCTGAACGAGTATCTTTGTTGCTTTTTCCCGCATCACCGCCACTGCCCCGGTAATTTCCTCCACAGTTTCGCCCTTCATCCTCAATCCAGTAATAAAACTCCCAATCTGAACCGGTGTGGCAGAACCAGTCATGATCTCATTCATCACCTCAAACATTTCGTCTGTAGACAGGTTGTTCCCCTTGACAATTTTATCAATAGCCTCTTTAATCATTCCATTTCCTCCTATAATAATATTACCCCATTGGGGTTATGATAATGTCCATATACCTGCTTAACCTTCCGCTTCTTGAATAACCCTTAACACCTCTTCCCTTGTTGCTATTCCGGCAGCTATCTTTTCTTCCCCTTGTTCCAAAAGGGTAACCATGCCCTCTTTAACCGCTGCCTCCTTTATTTTAGAGCTGTCAACCCTGTGCATGATTAATCTTTTAATCTCTGTGGTAACAGGCAATAGCTCAAATATCCCTGCCCTGCCGCGGAATCCGGTGTTATTACATTCCTTACAGCCATTTCCTTTACAATTAGAACAAATAGTTCGTACCAACCGTTGGGCAAGGATACCAATTAAAGCAGAAGAAATAAGAAAATCCTCTATGCCCATGTCCTGCAATCTGGCAATGGCTGTGGCTGCATCATTGGTATGCATGGTAGAAAATATCAGGTGTCCTGTAAGAGCAGCTTGAATGGCAACCTCTGCTGTTTCCTTGTCACGGATTTCTCCAACCATCAAAACATCCGGATTATGCCGCAATATTGACCTCAAGCCTGAAGCAAAGGTTAATCCTATCTCTGGCTTTATCTGTATCTGACTAATTCTGGAAAGGTTGTATTCTATTGGGTCTTCAATGGTAATTATCTTTTTTTCTGAAGAATTTATCGCAGATAGGGAGGCGTAAAGCGTAGTAGTCTTCCCGCTGCCGGTAGGACCTGTGGCAAGAATAATACCATTTGATCGATTGATTAGTTGTTTGTATTTAGTTATAACTGTAGAGGGAAAACCTATGGTTTCAAGCTCCAGAAATCTTAAGCCTTTATCTAATATTCTGATAGATACGCATTCACCATAAAGTGTAGGCAGGGTTGAGACACGCAAGTCTATATTCCTGCCATGTATATTAACCTGTATCCGTCCATCCTGCGGCAGCCTTTTTTCTGCAATATTCATTTGAGCCATTATTTTTATCCTTGAAACAATTGCAGAATATAAATGGAATGGCGGGGCAGAAAGATCACAAAGAACGCCATCTGTTCTGTAACGAAGGGTAATGATTTTTTCATACGGTTCAAGGTGAATATCAGATGCTTTTTTTTCCACAGCATCTCGAATGATCGCATTTACCAGCTTGATCACCGGCGCCTCACTTGCCAGATGTTGAAAACCCTCCATGTCAGGTTCTTCTGTAATAACAGGGATTATATCAGAAACAATGCTCTCAATAGTCCCTGTTCC
This sequence comes from Candidatus Desantisbacteria bacterium CG2_30_40_21, assembly GCA_001873945.1. Lineage (GTDB taxonomy): Bacteria > UBA9089 > CG2-30-40-21 > CG2-30-40-21 > CG2-30-40-21 > CG2-30-40-21. The sequence goes on along the minus strand of MNYI01000071.1, from coordinate 2,864 downwards.
ATAGTATTTCCTTATTGCTTCATCTATCTCTGGCAGAGATACCTTCACTAATATTATCTCTTTATTCAAAAGCAAACCAATCTCATTTATGGTTTGCATGTCAGACGGGTGAGAAGTCGCAAGTGTAAGGGTTCTATCTGTAACGATAAGCGGAAAAAGTTTGTATCTATTAGCAAACCTTGCCGGCAGCATTGAGATAGCCTCTGGATTTATTTGGTAGTCTGATAATTTTTCCAATAAATTACATCCCTTTAATCATTTCTTTTACAACCATTTTTACATCTTCAAGTGTTATCTGTTCCATACATATTGGATTTTGACACCTTGAAACCTGTCCGAGATATTGTTTGGTACAGGGGCTGCATGAGAGCTGTTTATAAATAGTGATGTGCCCTTTTCCATAAGGACCCCATTTATAAGGAATATTTGGGCCATACAATCCAATAACCCTTGTGCCCATTGCTGCGGCAACATGTAGGGGACCTGTATCAACACTGATAAATAACCTGCACCTTCGGGCTATTTCAGCTAACTGTTTTAAGCTTGTTTTGCCAGCTGCAACAATTGGTTTTTCTTGCATAAAGACAATGATGTTTCCAACCAGTTCTATCTCAGAGGGTGCACCAGTAAATATTACCTTAGCCTTATATTCTCTAATAAGCCAATTAGCTAAACCAGCAAATCGCTCAGGCGACCACCTTCTACAAGTAGCTGATGGTCCTGTTCCGGGGTGTATTCCCACCACAAAATCATCTGATAGTATTCCATTCTGCTCAAAAAATAAGTCAATGTCCGTTTTGTCATCTTCAGATGTCCATAGCTCAACCAATTTTGGTGTTGTGTTATCTGCCCCCAATGCCTTAGCCAATTCAAGGAAAGCCTCAACCTCATGTATATCTGTTCGATATGGTACCCTTATTGAGAATAATCCTCTTCTGCCTTGTCCATGCAGATCAAATCCAATCCAATTTTGTGGAAAAAGGCAGTAAGTAATCAAACTTGATATGCGATAGTAATGATCCATTTCTATGACAGTATCTACCCTTTTCTTGCGTAATTCCTTGATAAAAACCATTAATCCCCGAATACCCTTATGATTACCAAAGATGTCATAATATATTATTTCATCCAGAAATGGACACCCCTCAACCACCTCTCTTACCCTTGGGGTAACCAATATAGCTATCCATGCGTCAGGGAATTTTAGCCGCAGAGCTTTAATCGTAGGCAAGGCTACTACCAGATCCCCCACAGCCACTAATTTTATCAGAAGGATCCGTTTGGGTTCTAATGGCTGCTTTTTCGTGAGCTTATTGAAAATCCCCAGAGAAAAGCATAATGGTGTGCCGATAAATTTATCTATCTTTTTGAACAGTTCCAATTTATCCATAGATATTATGATACAGCATTTTGCATTTATTGTCAACAATTTTTTTATAAATTGAAAAATTTATATTGACAATTGTTAATTAATAGTATATATATATAGGAAGAAAAGTTTTCATACATATTACTAAATTTTTAGGGAGGAAACACCATGCAAATTGACGAATTACTTAAACTAATGGCAGAAAAGGATGCCTCAGATCTCCATATAAAGGTTGGCAGCCCGCCTACCCTGCGGATACATGGAAGGCTTTATCCAATAGAGCTGCCCCCATTACGGACTGAGGATACGAGGGGAATAATCTATTCCATGATCACTGAGGAACAACGAAAACGGTTTGAGGATGAGCAGGAATTAGATGTGGCTTATACAGTAGAAGGGTTTGCCAGATTCAGGGTAAATATTTTTCTCCAGAGAAGAACGCTGGGAGCAGTATTTCGTCTTATTTCCTTGAAAATTCGTACTATTGATGAATTACATCTGCCTGAAGATACCTTAAAGGCATTTTGTCAAAAACAAAGGGGTCTAATCATTATTACCGGTCCAACCGGTTCAGGCAAATCTACAACCCTGGCCTCAATGATTGATCATATCAATTTGTCATATAGACGCCATATTGTTACCATAGAAGACCCAATAGAATATGTTCATAAGGATAAGATGAGCCTCGTTAATCAACGGGAATTAGGGATTGACACCAAAACATTTGCCGGTGCATTACGGCGAGCATTAAGACAGGATCCTGATATTATCATGGTGGGTGAGATGAGGGATGTTGAGACCATTGCCTTAACCTTGATGGCAGCTGAAACAGGACATTTAGTCATGGCAACCATGCATACCAGTGGTGCCCCGTTGGCTGTTGAAAGAATCATAGATGCTTTCCCCACAGCTCAACAATCCCAGGCTAAGGCACAATTGGCAATTGTTTTAGAAGGGGTAATTGCTCAGATATTACTTCCACGGGCTAATGGAAACGATAGGGTGGTTGCTACAGAAATACTTACAGGTACATCAGCTATCAAAAATATGATTAGAGAAGGCAAGATACACCAGATGTCCACAATTATGCATACTGGTGGACAATTCCAGATGCATACCATGGAACAATCATTAAAAACCCTGTATCAACAAAATGAAATATCTTTTGAGGATGCTCTGGCTGCTACAAGTGATCCAGAGACATTTAAGAAGTTGATAGGAAGATAGAGAAAGGCACACAGAGTAAGAAAGGGAAAGATAAGAGGTAACTACTCAGGTAAAGTAATTCACCACGGAGAACACATAAGTTGATAGGTTGATAGGTTGATGAGTTTATAGGTTAAAGGAACACAGATCCATAATTCATAAACATTTCCTATCAATTCATCCACTTATCAACCCATCAACTATTCAACTTATCAACTTTTTGTGTCTTCGTGCCTTTGTGGTGAGTAGTTACTTATGAAGTTGTGTTCCTTCAACTCATCAACTATTC
>MNYI01000170.1 GCA_001873945.1 Candidatus Desantisbacteria bacterium CG2_30_40_21 | reverse complement strand
GTAATTACTCAGCGAGGAGAATTTACCACTCAAAACACGGAGAAATACAGTGGTAATCGTAACTACTCAGGTAAAGTAATTCACCACGGAGAACACATAAATTGATAGGTTGATAGGTTGGTTGATGAGTTGATGGGTTTATAGGTTTATAGGTTAAAGGAATACAGATTCATAAACCTACAAACCCTTCCCTTTCCAACCCATCAACCCATCAACCCATCAACTATTCAACTTATCAACTTTTTGTGTCTTCATGCCTTTGTGGTGAGTAGTTACTGGTAACCAAACAAAAGGAGGTTATTAAAAATGTCTATGCGACAAGATGTGTTAGTTGTTGGCTCCATAGGATTGGATTCAGTAAAGACCCCATTTGGTGAGGTTTCTGAGGTTTTGGGGGGATCAGCCATTTATTCTTCTCTGGCTGCATCCTATTTTACGAGTGTAAAATTAGTTGGGGTGGTTGGTGAAGATTTTCTCAATCAACATGTAGAATTGTTGAAAAGGCATGGCATTGACCTGACCGGATTAACAACACTACAGGGTAAAACATTCCGCTGGAAAGGGGATTATGGTTATGACCTTAATGAGGCTATTACCCTTGATACAGAGCTTAATGTTTTATCAGGATTTAACCCACAACTCCCTGAGGTTTATAAGGATATAAAATATGTGTTTTTAGCAAACCTTGACCCTGACCTGCAACTTTCGGTGTTAAAGCAGCTAAGAAAACCAGAGGTTGTTGTGTGCGATACCATGAATTTCTGGATTCATGGGAAAAGGGATAGCCTCATTGAGGTATTAAAGCGAGTGGATATAGTTGTCATGAATGATGCTGAAACAAGGGAGCTATGCAAAGAGCCAAATCTTGTCAAAGCAGGCAGGACAATCCTTTCATGGGGACCAAAGCGAGTCATTATTAAAAAGGGGGAGCATGGGTCGTTGATGTTTGCTAACGGCTCATTTTTTTCTGCACCTGCGTATCCGCTTGAGGATATTTTTGACCCAACAGGTGCTGGTGATACCTTTGCCGGCGGGTTTATTGGGTATCTTGCCTCTTGTGGGCAAATGAATGATATGAATATAAGAAAAGCAGTTATATATGGGACAACCATGGCTTCATTTGTGGTTGAGGATTTTAGTGTTCTGAGAACAGCAGCATTGAATCAACAGGAGATAAAGGATAGGTATCGTGAATTTCAGGAAATGGTTCATTTTGGGGAGTAGGTGGCAGTAATTCTCATTAAGGTAACTACTCAGCTGCAGATGGACGAGATGGACGATGATGGACATGATGGACACGATGGACGATGATGGACGAGATGGACGAGATGGACATAAATAAATTTAAATACAAAGAGATTACAGACATTTGATAATAAAAGAAAAAATATCTGCGTCCATTGCGTCCATCTGCGTCCATCTCGTCCATCTCGTCCATCATCGCGTCCATTGCGTCCATCTCGTCCATCATCGTCCATCATCTCGTCCATCATCGTCCATCATCGCGTCCATCATGTCCATCTGCGGCTAAGTAATTATAATATTTGGAGAATAAAATGATCGGTAAATGGATAGATAAGCTAAAGGCAGCCCTTAACCCTACAAAGCTTGGATTTTTCAAATTCTTTGCTAAGGATGAAACCGTTTGGGAGGAAATCGAAGAGGCTTTTATTAATACGGATGTTGGCGTAGAAACAGCTCTTAAAATAGTGGATGAGTTGCGAAATAGTTCGGTTAAGCCAGAGGGATTGAGAAAGGCGTTGAAGGAAAAAATAAGCAGCATATTAGGCACTCAAGTGTCTTGCTTGAACTTTCCGTCAGGTGTACCGGCAATCTTTTTGTTTATTGGCGTAAATGGCTCTGGCAAAACAACTACCATTGGTAAATTAGCCTTTAAGCTCAAAGCTGAGGGCAAGAGTGTCTTAATTGCTGCTGCTGACACCTATCGTGCGGCAGCTATCCCGCAGCTTGAAGAATGGGCAAAGAGATGCGGGGTGGAAATATTAAAACAAAATGAAGGGGCAGACCCTGGTGCAGTAGCCTATGATGCTATTGATGCAGCCATTGCCCGAGGTATTGATGTTGTCCTGATTGATACTGCTGGCCGTCTTCACACCAAGCATCACCTTGTCCATGAAATAAAAAAGATCCGTGGAATATGTGAAAAGAAAATACCCGGGGCACCCCATGAGGTGCTATTGGTTCTTGACGCAGTCTCCGGGCAAAATGGTCTTATTCAGGCTCAACGATTTTTAGAAACCGTAGGCATATCCGGGATTGTCCTGACCAAATTAGATGGTACAGCCAAAGGCGGCATTGTTATCTCTATCGCTAACAATCTGAATGTACCGGTAAAACTTATCGGAATTGGTGAGGGGTTGGAGGATATTGGCGAGTTTGATCCAAATGAATTTGTGGAGGCATTGTTTGGGGAAGGATAAGATTGACAAAAGCAAAAATCCATGATAAAATACAAAATAATGGGAATTGCACAGATCAAATAATCACTAAAGGAGGACAATCAAAATGGCGAAAATTTTAATTGTTGACGATGAAAAGGACTTAGGCTCTGTATTGTGTTCTATCCTTAAACTTGAAGGGCATGAAACAGCCTTAGCCTTGGATGGGTATGAGGCAATTGAATTAATAAAGAAGGAACGATATGATCTGATATTTATGGATATTAGATTGCCCGGGATAAATGGCGTGGAAACCTTTATTCGGATTAAAGAAATTGATCCAGCAATAAAGGTAGTGATGATGACTGGGTTTTCAGTAGAGGATTTGATGGAGCAGGCACTTAGAGAAGGGGCATATGCCTGTATCCATAAACCCTTTGATGTCCAGAAGGTAATAAAATTAATAGAACAGATTATTAGCGAAAACAAAAAGGTAATCTTAATTGTTAATGGTGATAGCACAACAAGGGAAAAGGTAAAAACAGCACTTATTGAAAAAAATTACAATGTCTGCACTGCAAAGGATGGCGAAGAGGCAATTGCCAAACTCAAAGATAAGCAATATGATTGTATCTTACTTAATCTAACTCTACCAGGAATAAATGGGCTTTCTATATTAAAGCAGGCAAAAGAGTTATATCCTGCCGTTGTGGTTATTGTTATGTCAGATTGTGAGCTGCCTGAGATGATCAGGGAGGCAGAAATATTATCTGCCGCCTATGCATACATTAAAAAACCGATTGATATTGAGGAATTGATAGGGTTTCTTAAGAAGGCGAATCTGTAGGGGATAAGAGTGATCATGTGCGGAAGAAAAGTACGATTCCGTCTGAAGCAATACGAAAGGGTTTGCTGCTCTTACGAGATTTGTTCAAATCCATCTATATTATTCCACATTTACCGTCATCAGAGAATACATTTGTCCAATCCAGAAGAAAAAGAAGATAAGGATACCTATTCGAAAATAGCGTTTCTTTTTATAGGGGCTGGTTTCAAAAGGTTCTGTTCGGATAAGCCTTGAGATGTACAGGCTGGTGAAGGCAACAGAGATGGCGGATAGCCATAATCCCATACAAGAAATTGCTCTGGCATTTTCAAAATTTATGCCATAAAGGGTTCTGAATAGCCAGATAACAAAAATACTAAAGACAAGAGAGATAAGTACCCCCTGTTCTATAGGATAGAGAAAAAGTACCCACTTTTGAAGTAAAAATTCCCTTTTACCAAGAGCACCCCAGAGAAAACCTATGCCAGAGATTAAGATAACAAGAAGGGTATTGTCATAATGTTTCATGCCTAAATATTTGAGAATAAATATTAGCAAAATCCCGCATATTAATCCTCTCAGTCCGCCTGATCCTATGTCATGTCTTTGCTCCTTATTCCAGAGAATCATAAGGATATAAACTACAAACCAGAATGCTCCGACATAAAGAACAAGGAAGAGGTTTTTTAATATCTTATGAGAGTTTTCAGGTGTAATCTGATGCAGATAAACATCAGAGTAAAAGGTTAACCCTACCCCCACACAAAAAGCACTTAATAATAAGAGGATAAGAATACTTACAAAAAGCCTCATCATTGCCAATTTATCCTGATTACTTAAGAAACAGATCAGGGAATGAACCAATTCCTCCAGAGAGATAGCCAGACATATTCCCACGGCAAATGGCGCAAGACCAGCCCAAAAAGATGGACCATCATAATAACTGTTAAAGATATAACTAGCATAGGATTCTATCATGAGGATTCTCCAGTCTGATATTTTTTATAAGAGACATCTATTACCCGAATCTGTTTTATTTCCGAGTCCACCAAGAGATTATTTAATTTATCAAGTAATGTTTTGCTGCTGATAGCATTTGTTATCTCCAGAATTGAAGGCAGTTCTGTCTCAATTGTCTGAGCTTTTGGCACAAAGTATTTGATCTGGTTTGCCAGTTTAGGGGTCATATTTTCAAGCTCTTTATTACAGGTTGTATATAATGGCTTAAATATTAACTGGAGATCTAATATTACACTCCCGCTTGCCTCCCTGAGTGGTGTTTCAACTGTTAGAGGATAGTATCTTGGATAAAATAAAAAATAATTATGTTTTACACAAAATTTATAGGGGGTAATATTTTTAATTATCTTCATGTTCTCGTCGAAGCATAGAAACTGATTAAATTGGTGTCTTGTATCCTCGCGTTCCAAATCTATTTGTGGGAGATGAATGACTGGCGGAAACTTAAGAATTAGAATCTCTACAGGCAGATAGTCTGATTTTGTTATTCTTATTCGCAAATAGGGTGTAGATCTTTCCTTTTGTTCAAGCCACCTAACAAAGATTTCTCCAATAGTCCCCTTAGATACATTTATCTTTTCCAGACAATATTCACCGTAAACATCTGTGGTTATTCTTCTTTTGGGTTTAGGCTTAAATATTCGACGAACAGGATTAATAATCTCAATTCGTATCCCTTCATAATTAGTTTCCTGCTCTAAAGATACATGTCCTTGAATGGTTACCTCTGCTGTTTCAATGTCAGATTGAGCAACAAAGGTAATCCATGTCCCTATCCCTAAAGAAAAGATTGTAAGTAGAAAAAATCTTCCCATTTATTTTCTTCATCCTTGATTAAAGCATGGCTGGTATTAGCTGATAACTGAATTATTGTATCATTCTAACCTGTTATTGTCAAGTAATTTCATTGATAACTCAGCAATTCTCATTATGGCAAAACTTATGTTCAAAGGGGAATAAGGGAATAGAGGAGGTGGTGTCGATTATCAACAGAATTGTCGGTAGGACAGGCATTTCTGCCTGTCCTGTTGCAGATGACA
>MNYI01000132.1 GCA_001873945.1 Candidatus Desantisbacteria bacterium CG2_30_40_21 | reverse complement strand
GTCTGATGGGGCAGCATATATCGTTGGAGAAAATAGGGCGCTGTCCCCATTTTCCCATTTTCCCCCTACGGGTCGTCCTGCAGGAGATGAAACCTTTGCGACAAGGTTAGAAGAATTATTGGGACGAACATTAAGACCAAAAGCGATAGGAAAACCTCGAAAATGATAAAAAACGGGTGCTGTCCCCGGTTTCCCCCCAACTGCACAGGTGGAAATTTGTTGACAGAATCAAAAATAAGGAGTACAGTAATTAGTATCATGAAGAAAAAATTAGTTTTTGGTGGATTATTGTTACTATTGGTCTGCATGCTTGGTATCTGTGAAGGACAGAGCAAGGAGCAAGAAGACAATAGCAATAAGCAAGGGGTTAAAAGTGAAATGTTAAAGAATGAGGGTGAGAAAGTAGCTTTGGGGCAGGTTTCAGCTAAAGAGAAAGGAAAGACTATTAGTAAGAAGACTGTCCAGTCAAATAAAGTAGATAAGATAAAACTTGAAAAGACAGAAGAGGAGAAGAAGGTTGAAAAAGAGGTGCTGAAATGGGTTAGAAGAATAGAGCGAAAATGTATAGGTGATGATACTAACCCTATCGGCTGGTTGATGGGTGGTGAGTTACATAAATTAAGAGAGATTGGTAAACCTGCTATTCCTACCTTGATAGAGGTATTTTGTGATAAGGATAGGAAATGGATGTTACGATATTTTATTGGGAATGAGGTGCTTGTATCATTTGCTGAGAAGATGAAAGATACAAGATTTATAGAGGTTCTCAAGGTATTAGAGGACAGAACTGACCAGGAGACAACTCGAATGATAGCCGCAATAATATTAGGGGTATCGGAAGATAGAAGAGGAACAAAGCCACTAATAGAGTTATATAAGAAAGAGAAAAATGTATCAGTTCGACGACATATAGTAATGGGATTATGGGCACTGAAAGATGAACGAGCAATAGAATTATTTGTAGAAATATTAAATACTCCCAATGAGGAATTAAAGGCACGAAGTAGTGCTGTATTTGGATTAGCATATATAGCACGACATAATATATTAGAGAGAGAGAGAGTAGTAGATATATTGTTATATGAATTAAAACTGATGCAAGAAGGTAAGAAGAGTTCTGATGTTCGTACATCTTTAGTAGAAGCAATAGGTCAGACAAATAGCCCAAGTGCCGTTGAACCATTGATAGATGAATTAAGAAAAGGAAATATGTGGGCAGCTGAGGCATTAGGAAATATAGGGAAAGATGTGAAAGATGATAGGATTATTGAGGCATTGATTGAAGGATTAAAGCATGAAGATGAATTGATGAAAATGGTTATTGCAAAAACATTAGGTGAGATGGGAGATAAAAGAGCAGTAGAACCGTTAGAAAAAACATTAGAAGAAGTAAAGAAAGGGAATAAAGATATTATAGCAAATGCGTTAAAAAAATTAACAGGCAAAGAGTATAAATATTAGTCTTTACCAGAAAAAAGAAAGGGTGATGTCAAAATGTTTAAAAGAATTTCATTAGTAGGGTTGATTGGATGGTTGTTAGTAGTAGGAAACTCTGGATATGCAAAAGAGGTAAAGCCAAATTGTGAGATTGGTGATGCTATATTTAGACCCCTTAATATGTTTTTGGGCATAGGGAATGGATTTGGGCATGTTGGAATTTACTGTTGTAGTCAGTCAGACAGAAAAGGAGTAACTATTGATACTGCATATCCTTATCACATCAAGATTACTAACAGTGACTTTAAGCATTCAATGATTCAAGCAAATGGCTACAAAAAAGACAACCCTGAATGGCCATCAGAGACTAAAGAGGTAGATTTTGATACATTAGATTTTGCACTTGCGGGATTGAAATCTTGGGGTGCATATAATAGTGGAAATCTCACTGCTGAAAAGCGTAGATGGATTGTTGCAACTGCTTATAAATATGCAGTGGAGAAAGAGTCTCGATATAATCATAATCAATCAGATAAGATTAAAAATCCTACAGGCACTCCTTTCCCGACATTCCGCTGTGATGGGCTTGTAGAGTATTGTTATGAAGTAATAGGTGTTAATAGCGGAAGTGGTTTCTTTACCGATGAAGAGGAAAAACATTGCTGGTCAGAGTGGTTAGATAAAAAGTATACTTCTGGAGTATGGCCTACATTTTACCCAAAGGCATTGATGGAAAGAATGAAAAAAGCAGGTGGGAAACAAGTTAGCAAGCCGCCTCAAATCCTTAGCTTTAAATTGTATAAAGGTGCAAAAGAGATTAAAGAGGGTGGGTTACTTAAAAAGAATGATGTAGTTACTATCAAACCTTATGTTACTGATACAGATGAAGGCTCTGGTATCGATAGGGTAGCCCTTTATTATCAGGAGGTTTATGGGCAACTCCTTGATAAGGGGACTCCTACATTAATTACTACATTAGATGATGATGAAGATATTGGAAAGGAATACAGTTACGATTGGACTGTTCCAGAAACTCTCATTACATTTACAGATTGTGAGCTATCTGTTGTGGCTTATGATAGAGCAGGAAATACAATCGGCACGGTAAGTAAATTCTGGACTGGCTCACCTGGTCATGTCAAGGAACCATTTAGGATTACCATAGACAACATCCACCCACAAGTATCCAGCATCACCCCAGCAAATAATGCGACGAAAGTGAATCTTAGTAAAAAGATTAGAATTACCTTCTCTGAGGAGATGGGTGCTGAGACGATTAATAGCAATACAATTTTGGTTAATAATGGTAGTGTAGTTGGCTCTATTACATATAATGAAGATTTAAGGACTGCATTTTTTGTACCAGAGGAGCCTTTAGGGATTAATACTAATTATACTGTTTTAGTAAAGGGCGGTTCAAATGGAGTAACGGATAAGGCGGGTAACTCTATAAGTTCAGATTATACATTCTCGTTTACTACTACTAATGGGTTAATACAAGGCAAGGTAATTGAGATACCCGTAACCTATACTGATGAATACGGTAAAGAGCATCCAGTGCCAGCAGGGACACAAATAATGTCTTCCTACTGGTTAAAAAGTTCTGGTGTAGAGACATATATTGTTTATCCGGGAACACCGCAATGGGTAGAAGAAGATGGAAAGGTACGGTTTAACCAGCCCGGAGGTAATGTCAGTGAACAAAAATTCAGGGTATTTTTTGAATCAAAGGGTTATAGTTTAATAAAGAACACCCCAAGTTTCTGGGTTTTTATGGACAAAACAACCACTTTAACGACTCATTCATTTGCTTCCCAATTGTTCGATATTCATAAATTAGAAGGGTCTGATGTGTATGTTCCGGTTGAAGGGACAATTACTATTCATTGTGGCTCAAGTACATCTATCCCCCATTGGGGAAAACTATATCCTAATCGAACCGGTGCCCTGCATACATTAGGTGCTTTTAATCAAGGATTTGATTATATAGTTACTCATGATCAGGGGATAAACCCGGTAGATTATGCCTCATGGATGGAAACACTTGACTTTACACCAGAAGAGATTACCTGCTATGGAACTAATACAGCCGACAAATGGAGGATATTAGTCAATGGGATTGAAAAGGATGAATGGAGTGAAGATAGACTGCTGGCTTCCGCTGGTAATTTACTTATGAAACGCTTTGGTGAAAATTATGATGATTATAAACTTATATTAAGACCTGAATTTAACAGGCGGACAGATGTATTCCAGGCATGGTTAAATGGCTTTTCACATTATTATTCCTGCATATCAAGAGGCACAGCTACCATTGAGGTAAGGGATGTTGATACCCAAATTACCAATACCTATAATTTAGAATCATTAGGCTCACAGACACGAGGATTGGATAATGAAGCAGCGGTGGCAGCCGCTTTATGGAAGATGAAAGACCCATATCATGTCTGGAAGGCAATACGCAAATACGATAATATTATCACCCCTACCCATAAAGGTTTTAATGTTCAGGATTTCTGGCGAGAATTAGGGACACAAAGCTATATTTCCATGCCAGAACAAATCTGGCTTTCATCTGGCTTGATGCCAAAACTTAAATACGCTACCTCTACCAATACCCCTAACCCACAATTATTCTGGGATCGAAATGGTATTTTGGATGATAGTATTGCATTGACCTATACATTAGAGATAGCCACAGACTCTACATTTGCCAACCTTGTATTTGTCAAAACACAAATCAATGATGAAAATTACCACTTAACCGATATAAACCTTGATAATGGAATTTATTACTGGCGAATACGGGTAGGGGACGAATACTTGACAGGAAACCTACAAAATGCCTTACCCAACCTTTACTCGCCAATAGGTAGCTTTGAGATACGGCTACCCAAAAAGGCAGGTATTACGGTTATAAGTGACCCAAACACTCAAGGGATACCCTCAGATGTAATAGTAGCTATTTATGACGAAGAAGGAAGTATCTATACTGGTGCATATTGGGCAGAGTATGATCAGGCAAATCGAACCAAGATATTAGATTTAAGATATACCCCAATAACCGTTCATTTTGATGCACAAGGTGGCAGTGCTACTGTGCCACAGGATTATATCTTTGAAGAGGGCAGTTGTGTCCATACATTTGAAAATGGTATAATTTTTAATGAACCAGGGACTTATGCGGTGAATATCTCAATGAGTGGCAAAGGGATAAACATACCATCTATCTCGCATAGCGGGATGCAGGTAGCACCCAAAGGGATAGTTCCACACCATTTCCATGTAGTAGATATCCTTGACCCGATAGATAAGGGTGAGGCTTCAAATGTCTCATTAGTAGTGCATGATGTCCATGAGAATTTAGTTATTGGCTACGCTGGTAGTGTCTATTTCACAGCTACTGATCTATTGGCAATATTACCACAAACCTATACGCTTACTGCTTCAAACTATGGAGTGAAGACATTTGTAGATGGGGTAGTATTAAATACCCCAGGGACTCAAACGGTATTTGCCATAGATGCAAATAACCCGCAAATTATGGGCTCGCAAACGGTATATGTTAAAGGGACTGAAACCCAAACAAGAATAATTGTCAAACCAACCTTTGGGGCGATAGGAACAATAGTAACGGTAATGGGTGAAGGATTTGGTGCATCGGAATTAGTTAGGGTCGAATTTGGTACTACTCGAACTATCGTTACTGTCCCTACCTCTGCTACAGGTAAATTTGAGGCAGTATTGACCGTCAATAGCCAACCGATTGGAACAACAACTGTTGCTGCTTATGGTATGATAACTAATACCTATGCTATGGAACACTTTGTCATTTTATCATCAACTTTATGCGTGCCTGGAAGTTATACGACCATTCAGCTTGCCATTGATACAGCTTCAAACGGTGATACGGTATTGGTGGATAATGGGACATATACTGAAAACATCAACTTTCTTGGCAAAGCCATCACTGTTCAGTCTGTCTATGGCACAACCAGTACCATCATTGACGGCAATGCCAGAGGTAGTGTGGTAACCTTTGGGTCTGGTGAGGGAACCAGCTCAGTTCTAAGTGGGTTCACAATACGGAACGGATCGGCTTCTTACGGCGGCGGGATTTATTGTGGCTCCTCCTCACCAACGATTACTAATTGCACCATCAGTGGAAATTCAGCTTCTAATGGTGGTGGCGGGATTTATTGCGACTTCTCCTCACCAGTGATCACTAACTGCACCATCAGCAGAAATTCAGCTTTTGAAGACGGTGGCGGGATTTATTGCTTCAATTCCTCGCCGACAATAGCCAACAACATCTTATGGGAAAATAGCCCACAGGAAATCTATTTAGATAGCAGCTCCATTAACATTACCTACTCTAATATCAAAGGAGGCTGGGCAGGAGAAGGCAATATCAATACTGACCCATTGTTTGTAGATACATCCACTACAAACTATAGGCTACAAGCAACCTCCCCTTGCATAGACAGGGGCACAAACACAGCCCCAAATATCCCATCAACCGATAAAGATGGCAACCCTCGCATAGCAAATGGCACGGTTGACATGGGTGCTTATGAATTTCAAGGCATACCAGCCACAAATACAACCCATACATGGATTGACGCTACCACTGGAACACCAATCGATTTCCCTGCCCTTGATGATGGCACAAAGCTCAATATCCCTCTTGGATTTGATTTTCAGTTTTATGGGCAAAGATTTAACACAATAAATGTATGCACCAATGGTTTTATGGGATTTATTACTACAGGGCTTGATTATAGATGTACAGAACAATTCCCCAGAGGAACATACTCTGATTATAATGGGGCACCAATGGTTGATATGATTGCTCCTTTATGGACCGATTGGAGTCTTGCTCCGGACTCTCATGGGCATCAAGGCACCGGGACTGTTTACTACCTTCAGGGCGGCATTAGTCCAAACAGGTATCTGGTAGTAGAATTTCATAATATTTTACACTTTGATGGCGACATAAGCAAGGATAGCCTTTCAACCTTTGAGGCTGTGCTCCACGAGAGCGGCAAGATCCAGTTTAATTATAAGCAGGTTGGATATATTGGTGAAAGTATTGTTGGTCTAAACTATGGGGATGGTATACTTGGCACAACTACCTTATGGAGAGTGTCCCCGGGCAGTAACACCAGCATTGAGTACAGTTATCTTACCTCAAGGGCAGAGCCTATTTCGCCATACATTAACGCCTCTGTCCCTATTGGGGTTCCCTTTCAAGCCTATGGGGATGAGCTTGTTTCTATAGGGCTTTATTATAAACATAGCATTGACAATATAACATGGGGAACATGGACATCATCTGAAACAAAAATCATAACAGGGACATCTGCTGCAGGCACATTTTCATTTAATTGTCCAGAAGGGCAGGGATATTATCAGTTTTATACCCTTGCTAGTGAAAACAATACCCTTGAATATGCTCCACAGCTTGCGGATACGGCTTGTTGTTTACAAAATGCGGCTATCCTTATTATCTCTGGCACATCTATGTCTCCATCGGTTATACAGCGAGGTGTAAATAATGTTCCCATTGAAACCATCATTCTTTCAACAGGAGTAGGAACAATTACAATAGACTCTATCAAGATTCAGAGATCTGGCTCGTGCACTGATGCAGATATTAGCTTAGTGTCGCTGTATAAAAATGATATACGAATAGGTACCAGAAGCTTTATTAATGGATATGCGGTTTTTACAGGATTAAATATGGAGCTTGCACCAAATACATCCAATAATGTCTCTGTGAAGTATAATATTTATGCATCTGCAACACTGGGTAATACCATTGGCATGACCTTGTCTGAGCCTGCATCGATTGGCATCTCTGGACAAGGAACCGTTTCCTCTATTAATCTCCCAATTACCTCAAAACTATCCATGGTGTCATGTTTTAACTTAGCACAAGAATTAACAGGGGTTTCCATATCCTCTGCCATATGGGGAGATTATGATGCTGATGGCGATATGGATATTCTTATTTCCGGATTATCGTTATCTGGTAATATCTGCAAGGTATTTAGGAATGATCAAGGGACATTCAGCCTTGCTGCCAATTTGTCGGGAATATCTCATGCAGAGTCTGCCAATGCTTCCTCGTGGGGTGATTATGATAATGATGGGGACATTGATCTTGCCCTGGCAGGAAATAGTTATAGCCTAGGCAGGATTGCCAGAATATATCAAAATAATAATGGGGTATTTACTGATATTAATGCTAATCTCACAGGCATATCCCAAGGAGCATTATCATGGGTGGATTATAATAACGATGGCCGACTTGATTTGAGTATAAATGGTGAAGACAGCAATGAATCACACATTACTAAGGTGTATAATAACAAGGATAATAATATTTTTGAGGATAGCGGTATAATTCTGCCCGGCATATATGTTGGCTGCCTTGCCTGGGCAGACTATGATAACGATGGTGATATGGATGTAGCCCTTACAGGTGGTGGCGATGATGGCAGGATATCAAGAATATATCGTAATGATAATGGCACATTTACAGATATTAATGCAGGGTTACAAGGTGTGTGGATCAGCTTTGCATCATGGGGGGATTATAATAATGATGGATTTTTAGATCTTGCTTTAATCGGTAAACCTTCAGGGATGGGAGATATTTGTAATATCTATAGAAATAAAGGAAATGGTTCATTTACCCTTGATACGGCTATTAATTTGCCAGGGATAGTTAATGGTGCGATTAATTGGGGTGACTATGACCATGATGGAGACACGGATATTCTTATAGTAGGGGCAAGCAGTGAGGGGGGTATTGCAAGAATATACAGGAATGATACGGCTGATTATAATCCAAACAATCCACCAGCCCCGCCTGATAATGGATTTGGTGCAATCCCTGACTCTGGTATTGTTACCCTGAATTGGGGCAATGGGTCTGATATAGAGACAGTAGTTTCTGGGTTATACTATAACCTCAGGGTTGGCACAAGTAGTGGAAAGGGTAATATCATCTCACCCTTATACGGCTCTCCCTTGCTTGGCAGATACTATGGGCTGAAGGGCAAAACAATGAAACTCAAGGCTGCACCTGACACAACCTACTATTGGGCGGTGCAATCTATTGATGCCGGGCTTTTAGCAGGAACATGGTCAACAGAGCAGGTTGTTTATGTTCCAGAGGGCACACATGTAGTCATAACCATTACTACCCAAACAACCCTTGGCACGATTAGCAGTCCGCCTGTGCCCGGGGCAGAAATTACATATATCATCACTTATGAAAATATTGGGGGACAGAATATCCAAAACCTTAGCATTATGAATAAACCTGAACTAACACATGCGGAATATATCACAGGCAGCCTGCGAATAGGAACGGTTGGTTCAACATACGAAACAGCAGATATTAAAAGCGACGCTCAGGATGGCGATGGGGCAGCTTGGGATGGGGGAATTGTAATATTTGATGTAGGGAATGTCCCAGCAGAAAAAAGTGGACGGGTGTATTTCAGGGTGAGGATTAAGTGAGAAGAATGTAACTAATTGATTATATTACAGTTCTCTCTCAAATCTTCTCCGTATCTCCGTGCCTCTGTGGTGAAAATTTGATTTTTTACCTAACCATCACTTTTGTTTTGCAATAATCCAATGCCGATAAAGGAGCATTATGGGCAAGGTTGAAAATCAGAATAAGGAATACAAACAGGATTGGAATGAAAATTGCTTAAAAACAATTTGCGCCTTTGCTAATACCGCAGGCGGTAAACTGTATATCGGCATTGACGATGTGGGAAAACCAATAGGTGTGAAGGATGCAGCCAGATACATGGATGATATTCCCAACAAAACGAAGGATATTTTAGGCATTACGCCGGATATCATGCTAAAAAAGAAAGTCGGCAAAGATATAATTGAAGTAACGGTTGTCCCATCCTTCGCACCAATTTCCTATCACGGCCGTTTTTATACGCGTAGTGGCAGTTCATCAATTGAAATCAAGGGTCATGAGCTGGTAGAATTACTGATGGAGAAATCAGGGCGTTCTTGGGACGGATTTATCGAAGAGGATGCCACCTTAAAAGATATAGATACAGCTGCTATCAATAAATTTAAAAAACTTGCCGCCAAAAGAATTCTCCTGATTGAAGGTGAAAAAACTGTGCAAGCGATTCTGCATAAATTAAACCTTCTGGAGAAAGGCAAACTACGGCGTGCCGCTCTATTGCTTTTTAGCAAGGACCCAAAGAAATTCTACATGACCGCTTATGTCAAGATTGGCAAGTTTGCCAACGATATCGATATTATCAGCACAGATGATATTGAAGGCAATCTTTTTGAGCAGGTGGAAAAAGCGATGGAGATTCTTCGTGTAAAATATCTGGTGTCGAATATCACTTATGAAGGAATATACAGAAAAGACAACATGGAATTTCCGGAAGACGCTTTGCGTGAGGCACTGATTAACGCGGTGATTCACCGCAGCTATATGGGTGCGCATACTCAGATTAAGATATCTCCCGATGGCTTGAACCTCTGGAATAACGGTGGTTTGCCTCCAAATATTGAGATAGATGATTTGAAAAAATGGCATGCCTCCAAACCAAGGAATGAATTTTTGGCAGATGTATTCTTCAGGGCGGGAATGATTGAATCCTGGGGCCGTGGCACAATCAAGATTATTGATGAATGTAAAAAGGCAGGGTTGCCTGAGCCGGAATTTCGCGAAGAATTCGGCGGGTTTTCTGTCCATTTCAGGAAAGCCCAGTTAGATGAAAGGGTCGGAAATAAGGTCGGTGAAAAGTGGGGTGAAACAGAAAAGAAAATTCTCTCGTTGATCGCAAGCGACAAGTTTATGTCCATATCTGTGATAGCCAAGAAACTCGGTATCGGCACGACAGCGGTGGAAAATAACTTGAAGAAACTTAAAGAAAAAGGTGCAATCGCACACATTGGGTCTGCCCGTAGTGGCGAATGGAGGGTAAATGGCTAAGATTAAACTAACGCCGGAAGAAAAAAAGGAGACAAATGAAACGATTGAAGAAAATAATGTGGATATTGATTATTTGCTTAATGCCTGAATTATCCTTGGCAGAGGAGGTTAATATCGTAGTCCTTGCTACAGATCTTGGCGACCACTATGCCCAGATCCAATGGGAAACCAATATTGAGACAACCGGTCAGGTGATGTATCATCCTGTGCGGGAATTTCAGAATAATCTTGCTATAAGTATTGAAATGGCAACAACGCATAGCGTGAGGCTGAATAGGCTGCTTGCTGGCACGGTTTATCAATATCAGGTAAGGGTCAAGGATACAGATGGGCATACCGCAACCTCTGAATTAGCAACATTTACCACCACAGGGATCCCTTTACCGTTGTTTGAAGAGCTAAGTGTGGGCAGCTTGACCAAAACGACAGCGATTATCCTATGCAGGACAAATGTACTCACTAAGCTATGGGTAGAATACGGAACTGATACAGAAGAAGGGCAATCGCAAGGGTTGCCCCTACGATTGGAGGATAATAAATTAATGATTCGTGGCTCATTACTGGACTTTTATCAGATAATGCTTGATGGATTGCAGCCAGATACAACATATCATTTTCGGCTGACAGCCTATGATAATGATTGCCATGAGGCAATCTCAACTGCCCGCAAGTTTACAACACTTGAGGATAATATTGCCCTTCATGCAACGGTTACAGGGACATTTATAGAATGCCCTGATGATAAATATATTTCTCTTGACAAGGGGTTTCTTGAGCGGATAACCGATGGGGATACCAGTTATTTTACCGGGATGGCGACATCCGGAGATGTTACCTTACAGGATCAGTTTGTTGTTATTGATATGGGAATTATTCAGCCTGTTGACAGGATAAAGGTATATTGGCGAAAATTGGCTTATAGCAGGAATTATAGTATCAGGCTGAGCGAGGATGGTGAAAATTGGACAGTGCTTGCCTCAGGGATTAATGCCTGTGAGGGGATGGATGAGCTTTCGGATACAGGGGACCCTATGAAGGTAATAACAACACAAGGGGGTGGTGCAAAAGCACGATTTGTTCAGGTTTTTGTGCCTTGTGGCAATGATTTCTTCCATAAGCATGAGGAGTGGAAGTTTGTGCAATTGATGGAGGTGAAGGCGTATCCGTATAGTTTGCAGGAGTTAGTTGAAGGGGGTAATGATTGAATAAAAATAGTTGCATTGTAGATATCGTAAGCATATTGAATATCAATATGTAAATTAAAATCAAGAAGGAATGAGATGCGAAGATTGTTATTTGGGATAATTGGTGCAGCCTTGCTGTTTGGCACACCAACGCTATCGTTTGCCGAACCGGGGACAAGCGGGGTAACAGCAGGAACAAATATTATCAGTGGTGGTGATGCCGGTACTGTCGGTATAACCGATACAGTGGGTGATGTTGTGGCAACATTTAAGGTGGGTGATAGCGGGACAAAGAGTATTACCTGTGCTGTGGCTACGGTTACTATAGGGCAAATATACGGTGGTAAGTGGGGGACATTGACTGAGGATAAGAGTGAATTGCCTGCAAAATCGGTTGATTATGAGTATCAACTGGTTAATTTGGGTAATGCTACAGATGTTTTTGCTTTAGCACTTAATGCAAGTGGATTGCCGTCAGGCTGGAGTGCAGCCGTATTAAAGAATGGGGCAGCAGTTAGCAGCTTAACCATAGCTGAGGATGCTATAGCTACTTTTACGGTGAGGGTAACGATACCGGGTTCTGCTAATGATAATGAGAAGGGCGCAATTGCTGTTACTGCTTCAACCTCTTATAATGATGGGGCAGCATATATCGTTGGAGGATGGCAATATGGCGGGGCTGACTCATTAACCGACAGTGCTACCACAACCTGCTCATCAGCCATAATTGCCCTGACTAAGACATATCAGGTAGTCAACCCAACTGGTTATACTGGACCTAATGCCAATGTGCCTGGCTCACTTATAACCTATTGCCTTGAGTATCGCAATACCGGCAGTGCAGATGCCAATGTCGTTACAGTAACGGATATGATCCCAGGGTATACCACCTATGTTACCGGAAGTATCAAGATGGGTGCAATTGGTGATACATATGCTGCAGCAGTTGGAAAAACTGATGCTGTTGATGGTGATAACGCACAGTTTAATTCTAATGTAATTCAGTTCAATCTTGGTACAGTAGCTGCTACTGCCTCCGGCAGATTGTACTATCAGGTGAGGATTGAGGGTGAAGGTTCATCTACAACAGGTTCCTCTACATTTACTATAGGCCAAAACTATGGCGGGGGCATCATATTTTACATTGATGGCACAGGGCAACACGGATTAATAGCCGCTGATAGTGACCAAAGCACAGGAGTACAATGGTATAATGGAAGCAATGTAACAACAGGTGCAACAAATGTTGCGGTAGGTGCAGGGCAGGCAAACACAACCAAGATTGTTACTGTGCAGGGAGCAGGAAGTTATGCTGCAAAACTTTGTGACGATTTGGTATTAAACGGCTATAGCGATTGGTTTTTACCATCAAAAGACGAGTTAAATTTATTGTACGGGCAAAAAGCTGTGGTTGGTGGTTTTGATAGTGGCGTCTATTGGAGCTCTACGGAGTACAATAGCGACAATGTGTTGAGCCAGTACTTCGCCAATGGCAACCAGGGTGTCGGCAATAAGTACGGCGCAGGCTATGTGCGTGCCGTTCGGGCTTTTTAACTATTAAATTACTACGAAGCAATCTCTCATGCACGAGAGATTGCTTCGTCGCCAGCAACTCCTCGCAATGACGCTTTGGTGTCCCCGCTTGTCGGGAATCCTTCCCCTCTGTGATCTGTCATTCCCGCTTGTCGGGAATCCTTCTTTATTGGATGTGGCAGGATAAGAAGAAGGATTCTGGACAAGCCAGAATAACAAGGAAAGGAGAAGAAGGATTCTGCCGATTCTTGACAGGCGGGGACAGGCTAAGCCAGAATGGACAAGAAATCCATGCCCTTTGCGATCTGTCACTTTCGCTTGTCGGGAATCCATGCCCTCTGCGATCTGTCATTCCCGCTTGTCGGGAATCCTTCTTTGTTGGATGTGGCAGGATAAGAAGAAGGAAGGATTCTGGACAAGCCAGAATGACAAGGAAAGGAGAAGAAGGATTCTGTCGATTTGTAGCTATCTCTTGATAGCTGAATAGGTACGAAATTATCTTGTTTATCCTGTTAATCCTGTCAAAATGAGAATCGCTACTATTGTCTGGAGGTTCTAAATTGCAACGGTTGTTTATTAACCCTAAATTAATATTAATAGCATCATGCCTGTGGTATGCCTTCATGCTTTCTACGCCATTGGTGTATGCTGAAATCGCACCTTGCGGCACAGCTATCACCAATGGCGGGGATAATGGCAGCCCTACAGTTATTGATGGGATTGTTAATCAGCCAGGGGATGTTGTGCTTAAGTATAATAATGGTAAGTCAATTACCTGTCTGCCAACGATTATTACAGTCGGACAGGTGCATGAAATAATCATGACAAATACCACAGGTAAGATTCAAGAGATACCTGTAGGCAGCTCTGCCTACTACCTTTATCAGGTTACGAATACGGGTAATGGGGCAGATGAGATTCGTCTCTCATTTTCATTGATTGGTAAAGGGGGGACATGGACAGCGTTGTTGGTTAAAAACCAGCAGGATGTTGCCACAACCTCTTTACTGCACATTAATCCAGCCCAAACGCAATCCTTTTATCTCAAGGTTATACCCCCGACAGGTATCTCAGGCAGTTGTACGGTTACGGTAACTGCAACTGACAGCTATTTTTATAATCATAATGCTGGAGACGGCTGGCCACAGGGACATGATGCAGATGTGCGACAGGATGTAGTAACTGTGGCAATCTTATCATCTGGTAAATTAATTGAAAAAGAACATGGTGGACAGGCACAATCTCAGGACAAGAAAGCTGAGGTGATAATTCCACCAAATGTACTTCCTGTGGATAGTTTCGTCCGCATAATTCCTGTAACGGCAACAGCATCGGTTGTATCTGCAGGTATGATTGCAGCCATAGCTGACCCTTCCATGGAACCAATACCAGGAACCGTAACCTATGAATTTGTTGCTGTGAACAATAATAATCAGCCTATTAATCAATTCAAGGAAAGGGTGACCATAAGCATTTCATACCCGGATAATGACCATGACGGTTTTGTTGACGGCACTAACATCCATGAAACTACCCTGCGAATATTTAGATTAAATGAACAAACCCAGCGATTTGAGATAATCCCAGACTCATGGGTTGAACCAGAGGCAAACAGGGTTGTGGCTGGTGTAGATCATTTCTCGTATTACTCTATACTTGCTTATACCCAAAAGGTAATGGGTATCTCTGAAGCGGTAAACTATCCTAACCCATTTGACATGACCACAGATGATTATATGACCTTTGGTCCGTTACCATTAGAGAATGTGGTTGTTGAGATATATACGATAGACGGTGAGCTTGTCCAAGTATTAGCATCCCAAAACGGTGTATGCCACTGGGATGGTCGAAACAGTAATGGTGATAAAGTCTCAAGCGGCATGTATGTTTATATGGTGAAGATGAAGGCACAAAGGAAGGTAGGGAAGATGACAGTGATAAGGTAAACCGTAGGGGCGAACCTATGTCGTCAAGAAAAAATAATTTGTACAGTCGTGCCACTGATTCATCTTGGCTGGCTTCGTTGTTCGTCGCTTGCATACAGCAGTATGCTCGCTTCTCACGCCTTGCCAGCCAAGCGACTCAGTGACTCTTGGTGTACAACTTATTTTTTCTTGACTTCTATGTGTTCGCCCTGATTATGCGGGTAGACACACATACAAAGGTAAGGGGGTATTTCTGTGAATATAAATAAAATAATCATATCGATGCTGGCAATCTTAATATTAACCTCAACTGCTCTGGCAGATAATGCCGGTGTAACAGGCAATGCCTTTTTAAGGATTGGCATGGGTGCCAGGGCAGCAGGGATGGGCGGGGCATTTTGTGCCATAGCTGATGATGCCAGCAGTAATTACTATAACCCGGCCGGGCTGTGCGGGATAGAAAAACAGGAGTTATTATTCATGCATACAGAGTGGCTGGCGGATATTGCCAGTGAATATCTGGCTTATGCCCTGCCAATGGATGAAGACAAGAGTCTGGGGGCAAGCCTTATTTTCCTGCATACCGAGGATATGGCTCGTAATCGTGCGACACAGGAAACAGGTAAGTTCAATAACCATGATGCCTGCCTTTCCCTCAGTTATGCCTCCAAAAGGGGTAGGGTTGCCTGGGGACTAACCCCAAAGATTATCCAACGGCAACTAAAGGATGAAACCGCTGCCTCTGTGGGTCTGGACATTGGCTCAAAGTATACCAATAATAATCTTTCTCTTGGTGTCACCATTCAAAATATTGGCAACAAGATAAAATTCATCTCCGAATCCTCTTCCTCGCCACTGTCCCTCAAGCTTGGGATTGGATACAAGATGCTAACCGAGAATGACTCTCTGACCATTGCCGGTGATATTGATAAATCTATAGATAATGATCCATTTTTGATGCTTGGGGCAGAATATAATTATGCCAACTTATATCAGGCAAGGGTTGGGGCAAGGATCGGACAGGCTAAACAAGGGTTAAGCTCTGGGTTGGGGATAGTATTTCGTGACTGGCGATTTGATTATGCCTTTACCAGTTTTGATGATCTGGGATTAACCCATAGGGCGGCAATAACTCGATACTTTGAGGTACAAAAGAGAATTACAGCCTCACACAGAGACACAGAGAACGCGGAGTGGGAGAAGAAGGTAGTAGAGGAGAAACCTGCTATGGCTGTTTCTGATAAGTCTGAGGTAACACCTGCCATGATAACGCCGTCTGAACCAGAACCTTTTCAGCCGTGCTGTGTTTTCGTCTTCCCTGATACAAGAATTTTTACTCCAAATGGTGATGGTACCTTGAACAGTGTTTCATTTATCCTACGAGCAATGATTCAGGCACAAGTAACCGGATGGGAATTAAGGATTGTTGATAAGAATAATAAAATGATAAATGTATTTGCCGAAAATGGAACACGCCTTCCCGAAATCTTTATCTGGGATGGCAGAAATAAATCTGGCAATATCAGCTCACAGGGGAGTTATTTCTGTATATGTAGCATTACTGATAAAAACGGCAAGGTATGGACAAGTGGTAAGGAAATAATCGTGATAGAATAGTATAGTGTATATTCAGCGAGGGCATAAATTGTAATTTTTCGTGTAGAGGATTAATCAACGGAGAAGGTGTGAAAGTGAAATGTCTGACCCTTACTTATTTTTTTCCGGCAAGAGGAAAAAGCCTTGCCAAGAATCTTTTCTTGTGATATAATGCTAATTATCAAGAAAGTGTCTAATATCCATGTTCAAGTTTTTTCGACCTGTGCAAACGGAAATAGTTTTTGCAGACATTGAAAAATTTTTATTGACTAAATTATTTTTTTATGGTATACTATCATCATGTCTTTTTGTGTGCTTAGAAAAAGAGGGAAAAAAGCAAAATGGATGCTCAAACATCATTGGTTTTAGTCCTGATGGGTAGTGATAGTGACTATGTCGTGATGCAGGAAACAGGCAATACCCTTGAATGGTTTGGGGTTAAATATAAGATGTTGATTGCTTCAGCTCACAAAACCCCAGTAGAGACGGTAGAATATATTAGAACATATGAAGATGAAGGGGTAGAGGTATTTATTTGTGGGGCAGGGATGGCAGCTCATCTGGCTGGAGTAGTAGCCTCTTATACCTTGATGCCGGTTATTGGTGTACCTTTAGATTCTACGGTTTCTCCGCTTAGTGGGATAGATGCGATGCTTTCTACCCTTCAAATGCCAGGGGGAATACCTGTAGCAACTATGGCTATTGGTAAAGCAGGGGCAAAAAATGCAGCTATTTTTGCTGTACAGATATTGGCTAAAAAACATTCGCACCTTCAGTTAAGGTTGCAGGAATACAGGGATAAGCTAAGAAACGATTTGATAAGGAGTCAAGAAAAAATAAGTTGTACACCAAGAGTCACTGAGACGCTTGGCTGACAAGTCTGACTTGTCAGACTGTATGTAAGCGACAAACAACGGAGCCAGCCAAGATGGATCGGTGACATGACTGTACAAGTTATTTTTTCTTGAAGACTAAGTAAAGCGAAAAGGATATTTAAGGAATGAGTGAGTGTCTATTTTGCAAAATTATTAACGATTCGGTGCCGGCAATGTTTATTTATGAGGATGATGATATTGTAGCATTTAATGATATCAATCCTCAGGCTCCGGTTCATATACTTATTGTACCAAAAAAACATATCCCCACAGTGATGGATATTGAGAAAAATTCTGTAGATTTGATTGGAAAGATATATCTTGTCGCTCAAAGGCTTAGCCTTGAGCATGGTATCTCTGAACAAGGATTTAGGCTTGTGGTTAATTGTAATCATGATGCTGGTCAAGAGATCTTTCACATCCATTTTCATTTATTAGGTGGACGAAAGATGCTATGGCCCCCGGGATGAATTGATAGGCTATAATGTGGGAGGAAAAAATATCAGGAGTTTGTTGGAAAGGGGTGATTAATTTGCCTGGAATAATGGTTCGTGATAACGAATCTCTGGATAGTGCCTTAAAAAGGTTTAAGAGAGATTGTCAGGAGTCGGGAATATTATCTGAAATGAAACGGCGGGAGCATTATGAAAAGCCGAGCGATAAACGCAGAAGACTCCTGGCACGGAAAAAGAAGAAATTCTGATGATATGGGGCAAGAAGGGATAACTACCCTTCTTGCCTATATTTAACGACTTGTGTTTGGTCTGAATGTATCCAGAAAATGTTGTGATTTCATATATAAAAATCACGATGTCTGTAACCTAAGGAGTCAAGAAAAAATAAGTTGTACGCTAAGAGTCACTCAAGACGCTTGGCTGGCAAGTCTGACTTGTCAGACTGTTCGTAAGCGACGAACAACGAAGCCAGCCAAGATGGATCGGTGACACGACTGTACAAATTATTTTTTCTTGACGACTAAATTTAAGGGGAAAGAAAATTGAACAAAAACCCTATGAAATTATTTTATTTGCTATATATCGCTCTATTATGTATCCTTCTCTCTTTTAATGTCGCTAATGCTGTAGATACTACGGACCTAGGTGGATTTTCAAGTTTAAGAAATGATGAAAAAAATCTGCTGAAACCAATGAGTACCCCTGGAGAAACAGCAAAACCCCCTGTTATCATTCGCAAAGAGCCCCCTTTGGTCAAACCTGTATCTGAAAAGGAAGATCTGTCAGGGAATGAGGAGGAAGCATCTGGATTAAAAACTGTTCCTGAATCAAAAGAAGTCCTTTATTCGCCTTTGAAACCGGTAGTTAAGCGAAAAACAGGAAATACTGTTACCCTGCCTGAAGAGTCTGAATTTTTCATGAAATTATCTAAAGAAGAAGAGGCACTGACAAGAGTTGTCAAAAAACCAAAGACCGTACCCCTTATCACTTCACCTATAGTTGTGCCCAAACATGTATCAACTGTAAAAAGGGTTGATACACCCAAAGTGATTAAGGCTATTGAAAAGGTTAAAGA
Organism: Candidatus Desantisbacteria bacterium CG2_30_40_21; assembly: GCA_001873945.1. Classification (GTDB taxonomy): domain Bacteria; phylum UBA9089; class CG2-30-40-21; order CG2-30-40-21; family CG2-30-40-21; genus CG2-30-40-21. The sequence goes on along the minus strand of MNYI01000132.1, from coordinate 3,298 downwards.
AGAGATTAATGTTGCAACACCTGTTATAGCTACAGTTACACAGATTACACCAGTTGTGGTAAAAGAAAAGAAGGGATTTGTCTGGGAAAAAACCAGTCTGGCATTGCGTCGTGGTCTCATTATTTCTGGATTAGCTTCCATGTTGTTGATATTTTTGATTGTCTGCCTCTGGCAAAAGGGTTCTCCCTTGCCAGAAGAGATAACTACAGAGGATACAACTAATGGAAAAATAGTTGTAGAAAAACATACCTCCCTGGAGCATGAAATCAAGGAGATAAAGATTGGCTATCGGGGATTGGAAAAACTAATAAATGACATAGAAAAAAAATTGGTTTTAATTGCTCCATTAAAGGGTGCAACTATTGATGAATTTATTAATAATACCGTAAGGGGTGTTGTTCGACCTATTGAAGGTGGAATAAAGAGCCTTCAGACAACATGTCAGGGATTGGAAAAGATATTCAATGAATTTGATAAAAGATTGAGTCCGCTTAATGCCTTGAAAGGGTTAAGCATTAAAGAATTGACTTATCAAACAGGAATAGAATTGGTTAAACCAATAGAAAGTGAGATTAAACAGTTAAAAACAAGCTATGATCAATTGATTGAGGATGTTGAACAAAAAATAAATGCAACAGAGGTAGACAACAAAATAGATGTTATTCAAAAGAAGAACAAGGGATTAGAAAAAACAGTAGAGGAGATGGACAATAAATTAGTCTCCCTTGATTCCTTAATTTCATCCCTTTCCCTCTTCGAAAGCAATCAAGTTGGGACAAAATCTCAATCAAAGGAACAAAGAAAATCTGAATCTGAAGAAAAAGCAAAAAATAGCAAGGAATATCTTTATTCCCAAATCTACAAGATGTCTGACGAGGGATTAAGCATTGATGAGATTGCTCAGCAGACAAAAATGGGCAAGGGAGAGGTCAGGCTGATTCTAGGATTGAGGAAAAAATAGTACATGATTCCAGCATTATTAACCCTTAGCATTCCACTGGTTATTATCCTCGTAATGGTTCTTATTACCATCCATCGTACGGACACCTCGGATATAAAAATAAGCAATATAAAACAAGTAGTTGAGATAGGAGCAATTGGCGGTTTGGCTGTTATAATAACCGTTTGTTTTATTTTCCTATATTTTCTTATGATACCACCAATTCCTAAAATAGAGATAGATCATGTGAATAAAAATGTGGCTGGAGGGATTATCTGCTCGAAAGGCAAGATGAATTATCTGTTTAATCCATTTTACAGCCTGTTATACAGGGTTGGGATATATGTCGAACACCCTGATAAACCGGGTGTCTTGTCTCTGGCTAAAAAGCATGTGGTTAAACTAAACTGGTGGAATGGAAAATGGGATATTCAAGGGATAAATATTAAGGGGTCAGATACTATTCATGTTCTCCTGATCAAACGAGCCGTTACACGAAACAATAAATACTATCCTAATCTTAAAAAAGAGAAGGAGTATTTTATGTTTGATGATGAGCAAATCCCATATGGGAAGGATAAAGAGGCGGAAATTATTGATTATGATGCCAGGGTATTGAAATAGGCTGTAGCCTATCCACCTGAATAGTTACCAACAGGAGCCATTATGCCAGATGACTGTTTGCATTAAAAAAGTGTGCGAATACAATATCGCCAAGATTCAACAAAGCCTTCACCAATCATTAGAATTAATCAACTTCAAGCTAATCCCCGGAAAAAAGGCTGTCCTCAAACCAAATATTGTTATGCCAGCCAGGCCTTCTACTTCAATAGTTACACACCCGGCAATAGTTGAAGCCACGATTAATTTATTGAGAGATGCCGGGATTTTTGATATCTCTATTGTTGAAGAGCCAGCCATTGGGCTTGATGTCAGGGAGAGCTTTCAGGTCTCAGGATATGCAGAACTTGCTAAGCGAATGGGTGTCCACATCTATGGATTTGAGACAGGAGAAAAGACAGAAATTGAATGGCAATACGGGAAACTAAAGATACCAAGAATATTTTTAGATGCTGACTTATACATCAATTTACCCAAAATAAAGACACACGGCTATACCACAGTTACACTTTCTATCAAAAATCAAAAAGGATTAGTGTCAAGTCAGATAAAAAAATATATCCATACCCTTGGATTACATGTTCCCTTAATAGAGTTGGCAAAGGTGATAAGCCCACATTTGATTATTATGGATGGTATCTGTGCTATGGAGGGCGAGGGTCCAACCCAGGGAAAAAGCAAAAAGCTGAATGCCCTGATTGTAGGGACAAACATGCTTGAATGCGATATTGTTGCCAGTAGGTTGATGGGAATAGACCCATACAAGGTAGCTCATCTTGCCTATGGAATAAGTGAGGGATTGGGTGAGAAAGAGCCAGTGATAACAGGGGATAGTATTTTATCCTTAACAAAGCAATTTGTACCTGCAAACCTTGAGTATGGCAGAAAATTGAATGTTTATGCTTGGCGTAATCCTGCGGCATGTTCTTCGTGCATGGATTCATTTCATCAGGCAATAAAAGAGGCTGTTCTTAATCCTGAGTGGTGGCTGCCATTTGTATCAAGGTTTGCTTGGTATGCACTATTTGGAAGGATAAATATCCTGCAGGGCAAAAATGCAAGCATCCCTCCGCTTTCAGGGTGGAATGTATGTTTTGGTACATGTACCCGGAAGCTATCAAAAGAAAAAGGCTTTGCTTATGTTCCGGGATGTCCACCGGTTGTCCATGATGTTTTGAGATACTTTTTTTCTAACGGCTAAGAGATATAATGGACTGGGTTTTTAGTACCACTAATTAAGATGCATTTCGCCCTACTGGCTCCTTCACTTACCATTTATCTATTTCAGAAACAGTGGAATGTATCTAAAAAAAGAGTAAAAATGGCCTTGACAAACCCGTCCACCTTATTGCAAGAAAGTAGAAACGGAAATATATAATAAACGGATTCCAGTAATGATGGCTGGACTTAGTAACCATGTTTGGACAATGCAGGAATGGGCAACCTTTCCTGCAAAAACTTAAGGAATTAAGAGACACAAGGGATTATCCATAAGCGGTATAGTAACTACTCAGGTAAAGGAATTTACCACGGAGAACACATAAGTTGATAGGTTGATAGGTTGATGAGTTTATAGGTTAAAGGAACACAGATTCATAATTCATAAACATTTCCTATCAATTCATCCACTTATCAACCCATCAACTATTCAACTTATCAACTTTTTGTGTTTTCGTGCCTTTGTGGTGAGTAGTTACAGCAAATCTACTAAAAGAGAAGAATCCCTTTGTTATTGGG
>MNYI01000033.1 GCA_001873945.1 Candidatus Desantisbacteria bacterium CG2_30_40_21 | reverse complement strand
CAATGGTAACTACTCAGGTAAAGGAATTTACCACGGAGAACACATAAGTTGATAGGTTGATGAGTTTATAGGTTAAAGGAACACAGATTCATAATTCATAAACATTTCCTATCAATTCATCCACTTATCAACCCATCAACTATTCAACTTATCAACTTTTTGTGTCCTCGTGCCTTTGTGGTGAGTAGTTACTGTCAATGATTTTTAATAAGCAATATTTATGCCAGAATGCAGGAGAGGAAGAGGACAGAGGGGCAGAGGGGACAGGGGAACAGAGAATACAACCACCTAACCTCAGTAGCGTCCACCCAAGATCGTAGGAGACAGGCCTTGTCTTTGCCATCTCAGCATCCACTCCTCTGTGCCTTTGCCCCTCTGCCCCTTTAGGGCAAACATTTAATTGCATATATTGTAAAAAAATCTGATTTTGGACACTTTTTTCTCATCTCTACCTGTGAGAAATACATGCTTTGTCTCTATTATGTCCAATAATTGGACATAAGGCAAGGATGGGACAGATATGTTTTTAGTCGTAACATGTTATCAATTAATACATTTCGTTAGTTTTCCCTACTGTCCAAATATTGGACATATAGGTACAACAATCGTTAATCAAGTATGGAGAAAAATGCTGTTAACCCTTACTATTGTTATGGTTGCGTTGTTGGACGCTATGTGTAAAAAACATACACTGGCTCGGCAGTCTATCTTATCACTGCCAATTTACCAGATCGTTTACTGTCTGCATTACTTATCATATACAGGTAGACACCGCTGGCTACAGTTTGTCCATCGCTATTTGTCAGGTCCCACTTTACCTCTGTGCCATCAACATCTGTGAGGGTTCGGACTAATTCACCGCTCAGGGTAAATATCTTGATTGTTGCCTTACCAGAAAAATCAAATCGCATGTGTTCACGCGTAGTTGGGTTTGGGTATATTCTCAAGTAAGAAAAATCACCAACCTTCCCAACCTGTCCCCCTGCTGTTTCCTGCCTTATTGCTCGCACCATAAAATGCCTCACTGATAATCCAGTGCCTTGAGGGCAGGTGTAGGTATAGCCGTTCTCCGTATCCATAACCATGCTTGTCTGGCTATCTGTGTCAATCAACATCAGGCAATAACCAGCAGGTAAATATTCCTTGTCCCATTTCATGGCTACAACCTTGCCTGACAGGTTGGTTTTTACCTCAAACTCCCAGGTTGTAGTGCTCCCCGGCGGTCTCATATCCCAGTCAAATCTATTGAATACACCCTCCTCTGGATGTGTGAAGTAAAGTGTAACAAAGTCCCCCTGTGGTTCTGGCGGCTCTGGTCTGTCACTTGCATCGAGTCCAGGGGATGAATTGCGACTTATACCAAAACGGGGACCATAATTTGCCTTGTCCTCATATCCACCGGCTGTAATATGTAACCCTACCTGCCATGTATCAATGGATGCCTTCTGTGGTGATAACTGAAGGCTGTTTGTGGTGATACTGCTGGTTGTCGGTATATTTGGCACAATCAAGTTACAATCAGCAATTGCGGCAAACCAATAACCATTCCATGGTTTAATCCCATCAGCCAATTTATAATTTCCATCCTCATAGCCATACAAAACATCCATGACCCAGCCGGCTTCCACTGCTTCCTTCAATCCCTTCCTCACCCCATTTTTTTCTATCACTACCTTTGACCAATCAGGGATAAAATTAAACGGACAGCCTATCATGTTCCAGCCGGTTTGTAAGGGGATGGTAAACTCGGATGAGGATGGCACCACTTCTTTGGGTAAATCAAGATTAATCGTTGCCTCTTCAAGCAGGCCAAGCCAGTAGCCTTTGCCCAATCCCATTTCTGAGTAGACTTGAGTGTAATCTGCCTGATTATATTCATAGATGTAGTTAATCTTATCATAGCCCATCACCCCAACGGATGGTGATTTGACTGGCGTGGAGATCATATGCCAGCCAGAACCAAACCACTGGCTGATTATTGGAGACTTCACCGAAAGACTGAATTGCCTCAAGCCATCGCTGTCAGACTTAAAACGGACAGGGACGAGCCCTGTCCCTACAACAGATCGGACAGAGATGAGTGCCAAAGGTGCTACCTCCCCTATCCCTACCGTACATAAATCCCATACTTGTCCACTTTCCGTATCCGTAAGCATTATTTCATATCCCTTTCGTGTACCCACCATATTTTCCATTGTCAGGTTAATCTCTGTTCCGGCCGGCATATTGGTCTGCACCTCAAACAAATATTTCTCCTCTGGCTTCATCTGCCGCATATCCTGCATAAATTTACTAAACACCAATCCCCATTCCGGGTGTGGAAGGTATATCTGGATGTATTGCCCCTGAGATGGTGGTGGCAAAGGCAGGTCAGCCCATTGATCAAAGCCATCTGTTGAACCATAAGAATCAACACCAAGTAGTATACTTCCCTGTTGACCATTGGCAGAGGCAGTCAGGGAAAGTGACCACTGTCCATATTCATCAACAGGTGAAACCTCTCCATCATCTATGGGCAATATGGGAATACCACTGCCAGAGGGGCTCCCTCCAACAATTGCTCCGTCTGAACCATCCACATTATTAATATTATCATCTATGATTATCATACCCATATCTGTTCGTGAGTCAATGCTTGCAGTGCCCTTACCCTGTTCTCCTGCCCCTGTCTGTATCCTATCATTATCATCATGCTTATTCACATCCATTGGTTTAGCAACTGTTGTACTTGTGACAGAACCTCGTCCATTATCCCCATTCCACTTCATATCTGTTTGTTTGCCACTGTTTACAGTCCCCTGTCCATTATTCTCATCCCCTGTCCCCTGTCCAAGCCCTTCCACCTTTATCACCTTCAACCCCTGATAATCATCAGCCACAAAGATATAGCTATCCCGCACGCTAACACCAAACGCCTTGCCATTTGTATCTTGCTTAGCCATAAGTGTTGGCTGTGCTGGATTAGAGACATCAAGCACGAATAACCCACTAGCCTCACAAACCACAAACGCCAGATTATCCCTGACCATCACATCCCATGCAAAGCCATTGGTCTTATACGAACCAGCCTTGACAGGCTTTGCCGGGTTAGATATGTCAACTATCTGCAACCCGCCGGAATAGTTAGCAATGTAGGCATATTTTCCTGCCAGCCAGATGTCATAGGCAGAACCAGAGGTATTATATTTTCCCACCAATTTTGGACCATACGGATTTGAAACATCTATGACAACAAGTCCATTGCCATCATCTGCTACAAATACATAACCATCCCTGACACAAACCCCTCTGGAAATTCCATTTGTGTTATATTTGCCGAGCTTTGAAGGTGTCTGGGGCTTGGAAATATCAACTATTTGTAGCCCGTTCGCTCCGGCAGCCAGATAGGCATAATTTCCAGAAATAGCGACATCGTAACAAAAACCATCAATTGCCATGTTTGAAATCAGAGCCGGCTTGTTGACATTGGATACATCAAGCACTATCAACCCCTTGGGTCCAGCAGCTACGAAGGCATAATTGTTTAGAACAACTGTATCCCGACAGGAGGAAGCTGTATTGTATTTACCCACAAGAATGGGTGAGGTTGGCTGGCTGATATCCACTATTTGCAACCCGGCAGAGTCACAGGACATGTAGGCATAATTGTCTTTCAGGAATATGCCATAGGACATGCCATCAGGCTTGAGGCTGGCAATCAGTGTCATTGAGCCAACGGTTATTGTCCCTGTCTTAACAACAGTTGCACTTGTTCCAATGGTTACATTTCCCGTTTTGATAGCAGTTGCATTTGTCCCAATAGCGGTTGTGGTAGCCCCTGTAGCAATGGTTTTTGTCCCATCAAACACTATCATCACCGATTCAGTGGTAAATGGCATCACCTTGCGACCTGTTGACATCATCATGGTCTTATGATTCTTTGCTGTATCCTGAAGAAATTCCAGCTTAGTATTCTGCCGTTTTCTAAGCGTAAAATATACCGTGGCAATTGTTCCATTTCCATTAGCAGTTCCTTCCATTAATCCAGCTGCATGACTTACAAAGCCGGTAATATTCTTGATATCAGAGGCAATCTTCGGCAGGAAGGCATCATCCCCTTTAGTCCGATTAACCGCAAGAACAGTGGGGTCAAAGCTAAGGAAGAAGTCCATACCGGTTAAGGAGGATACACCCTCAACCTTTATATTAACAGGAAATTCTGCATTAACCTTAATCTTACTCATATCTTGCGGTAATTCAAGGAAAAGACGGGCGGTTTGGACATGGACGAGCCCTGTCTCTACGAGCATCGGTGCAAAACTCTCGCTCCTCATGGGTGAGGGCTGTCCCACTGCCTTAAAATAATTATCTCTTAATATAACAAAGTCAACCATATTCACCTTATTATCCCCATCAAAGTCCGTATTGATATAGCCATTTTTGGCAAGTATTCCGGTATCCATCCAGCCGGCATCAACCTTTGTCTTAAAATATGCCTCCCGCAGGCGACCAAAGTCTATGGTATTGACCATACCGTCACCATTTGCATCACCATTTATCAGGGTCAATGTCCCTGGGATGGTTACTTGTTGTTGACCAATCACCTCTATACCATTCCACGAATTTGGTGAAAGACCAGGGCCATTTGCACGAATATTTACCTTGCCCGGCGGAATCCTCTTGAGCAAAAAATAACCTGTGGTATCAGCAGTTGTCGCAAGTTTTGTATCTTTCACATCAATACATATTCCAGAATATGTCCCAACCCTGGGAATATCAATAACAACAAACCCAGACACCTGTCCAAACTCAGCAATGATTATATTTTTTGGCTCAGCAATAAAGGGAATGCTCCGAGTACCTGCAACAAGACTTGTTTTTCTATTTGCATTTTGATTAAAATCAAAGGACAAGACAGCATTACCCTTCTTTTTTGCCATAAATATAATCTCAGCAATCGTCCCATTACCCGTGATATTCCCGCTCATTACCCCAGCAGCATAAGAAATGGCTCCACTATCAAGTTTTGAGACTATTTTTGGAATAAAGGCAGTGTCCTTAATCTCAACCACATCCAACAACTCTGGATCAAAGTTCATGAATAGATCCATATTTGTCAATTTGGTAATCTGTTCTGCCCGGACAGTTATAGTAAAGGTCTCACCCACCCCAACATCTCCAGATGGCACATTCAGCAGGAGAGCTGTTTGGACAGACGGGGTAAGGGTAGCATAGATATTGGTATTCTGCTTTGTTTGGACAAAGACAACACTCACGAATGGATTATAATTAATCTTTTGTATGCTCAAGGTATGTGTGCCGACAACAACATCATTGATGGTTATACTGCCTGTACCAACAAGAATGCCGTCGAGGTATACTTGAGTATTTTCCACATTGGTTGTAACTGATATTGAGCCTGGCGGCGGGATAACTGTCTTAAACGAAAAACGATAAGCCTCCTGCAATCTATTCCCGGGCAATGAAATATCCCTTGCCCCAGTAGAAATAATACAGGTGTAGTTGGCATTTTCACTAAAACCATTACTATTCATAGTCAATTGCTTCTTGTTTTCGCTCCACACAAATATTTTATTTGAAATATCAGGAGAAATACTGAATGCCTGCTGGGTTATAACCTGATTCATCGGCTCGCTAAAGTCAATAATCAGGGGTTTATCTACAGCAATGTCCCTCTCCCTATCAAGAATATTTGTCCCTGTCACCGTTGGTGGGATAAAATCAATCTGAACATCCCCATCACTCATATCATTAGCCGTAGCATTATTTGAATCCGTTACTACAGCCTTTACCCGCAGGTGGAGGGTATTTGTTCCGGGCACAACCCAGGGATAAAAAGACAGGGTCGTATTTGTAGCAATCGTATTATCAAATGTTTGTCCTTTATCTGTGGAATAATACAGAGATACTTTATATGGGGGAACACCACCCTTGATACTCCATGTAACATTATTGGATGCTGTCCCACTTAAGATTTCATCACCATTGGGAGAGGTAAGGGTAATGCTTAAGGGACCAGGCACAAAGTTATAATCCACAGTTACACTCCCAACAGGAAATTCAGGGGGCATTGGAATCTTTAATGCTCTCATGGCATTTGAGCCATCAGTAACCAGTGCCAGTCCCTTGTTTATGCTGATAGCATAGGTGTCAGGGAGTGGTTTGCCACTATTTTCTATATATTTCTGAATGAGCTTTGGCAACTTTGGGTTAGAAATATCAATAACTCGCAGGACATAGAGATTAAACAGCACTGGGTCCTTTTTGTAACTAACCGTATAAGCATAGTTTCCTTGAACAATGGTTCTGTAAACCGATTCATCCAGCATATTTTCATCGTATTTACCCACAAGTATTGGTGCCGATGGATTAGAGACATCAATGATTTGAAGCCCGCCGGCACCATAGGAAATATAGGCGTAGTTCCCTGAGACATAGACAGCATTGGCTTGTGCACCAGCCTTAACACTTGTCAATTTGACCTGTCCAGCCTCTTTCAGGTTAGAGGGATCACTGACATCAAGTATCTTTAATCCAATAGTAGCGTGTGCCAGGTAGGCATAATTACCCTGTACGAAAACACCATATACTGTATTTCGTGTATCTTGCTCGTATGTGCCTCGAGTAGCAGGTTTTGTCGGATCCGATACATCTATGACCCTTAAACCACGAATATGTGCTACAAAAACAAATTTGCCTGATGGATAAATATCATACACCTTGCTCGATATTCCAAAGTTGCCAAGTGTTGTTAGTGTGCCGGGATTTGAGACATCAATAATACGAACACTTGTTGATTGAAAGTCACTTTGATAACTGTAAAGATACGCATACTTACTATCACCGGCAATGCCATTTATAATTCCACTAAGGCTATACATCCCTACCCTCCTTGGAGACTGAGGGTTGCTGATATCAAGGCTATACATCCCTTTAGACCCTTCAGCAAGATAGGCATAATTCCCATTAGTGTAAACACCGCAATAGCTTTCACCGCTGTTAGTATATTTTCCAGCAATTGTCATTGTTCCTGCACTGCCTTGAGAAAACTTGAATCTGCCAAGTGTTGGGTCAATGCCAACCTCTCCTGAGTTTACGGTTATATCAGGCCAGCCGGCTATATCAGACAGGTCCATGCCCACTGGGTTTTTCCTACCCCCTACAATAGCATATTCGGATGAGCAGACATCTATGCCATTAGCATATATCCGCATCCCATCCTCGGTATTGTAAAGGCTGGATACCTCAGCCCGTGGAATGGATTGCCTATTCTTTTTGGTTAACGGTTCTTCTGTATTTACTCCGGAAAACTTGAACGAAACTGGATTATTGTCTCCCGCATTGCCGGCCGGCTGCTTTCTTATTTCTAAGGCATGGGCAGCCGTAGAGAAACAGATAAGGGTGGATATGATAAGCATTGTCATGACATGGTGTAGGGATTTGTTTGGCATTTTTACGGGATCTCCTTTTGTTTTGCGTATCCTTACCTTAACTGTAGGGTAACTACTTAGCCGCAGATGGACACAGATGGACGCTGATGGACACAGATGGACGCTGATATTTTTTCTTTTATTATCTGTGTTCATCTGCGGCTAAGTAGTTATATTGTAGGAACAAATGGTTGTGTTTGCATGTCATAATGTAGCGGAGGGCTTTAGCCCTCCAATAAAAATGGAAGGCTGAAACCTTCCGCTACATTTAATCCATCACTTCCCCATCATCTATGGGTGCAATATCCATGAACTTGAAATGCGTACTTGCAGCATTTTTTAATTCATTTCCATTAGCCACCCCTTGTTTGACATCTGATGGTGTTGTTTTATCAACAGCATTGGCATCCTTGACCTTTGCCTGTGGTGAACCGGCAGTAGCAGCAGCAGTCTCGGCCGTTGCTTGTGGTGAACCGGCAGCAGTAACCGTGCCCTGCGGTTTCTCCACATTCCCGCTGACTGGTGTTTGGGCAGCAGCATCGCTGGCCGTTGTCTGTGGTGAACTGGCAGTGGTAGCCGTGCCTTGCGGTTTCTCCACATTCCCACTGGCTGGTGTTTGGGCAGCAGCATCGCTGGCCGTTGCCTGTGGTGAACTGGCAGTGGTAGCCGTGCCCTGCGGTTCCTCCACATTTTCACTGGCTGATACTGTTGTCTCTTCATCAGCATCAAAATCTATTTCATCCGCAGCCTTATCAAAATCAACAACCTTCTTTACCTCCGCAGCCTCTGTTGGTGTTGCTGTACCCTTTGCTGTTTCTGATGGGGTATTAATGCCCGGCAGTACAGGCATTTTTTTCTTATCATCCTTCTTTTTCTTCAAATGCTCTGGGAAGTTTCTCTCCTCAATAAACATCCCCAGAGCAAACCGTTGCACGCTTATCCATGAGACCATCGGCTCTTTCTTCTTTTCCTTGGTTTCTAATAATAACGACACCCTCTGCTTTGGCTTTGGCGAGCCAAACCTTAGTGAGGTTGAGACTCGATGAGCATTGCCGAGATCACTATATGGGACAAAGGCATAATCAAGCAAACACTTGTTGCTGATTATACCAAAGCCAAAGCTGAATTTCCCTGTGTCTGCCCCCATTTTGTACCCTGCCCGAAGCACGGTATTAAGCCCTATCATTGCCAGAGGTGCTACCTCCTTTGGCAGGGTTTGTTCAATACCAATATTTGTAGTGCGTTGTCCATCATTGGGCATATTCATATCTACACAAATGGTAGATGAAGGCAATTGATAGCTTAGTCCAAGCCTCATCCGAAACGGCATTGGGTCATCAACCTCGCCCCGCTTTTTATCACTTGCCTTTATGCCAATATTCTGCACAACTGCCCCAACCACCAGATTGCGTATTGGGGTATTACATAATCCGCCAAGGTCAACTACAAGATTGTCGGTATCCTTATTATCAATGCCCTGCTTTACTAATTTTAATCCTGCTCCAATAGCTGCACCCTGTCCAAACATCTTACTGTAAACAAGGGACATAGCCATATCATTTGCCTTAAAGTCATTGCCCCGAGCATTATGTTTATCATACCATTTCAGCCCATCCACCCCAAGCATGGTTAATGCTCCCCCCAATGCCCCTTTATTCTTGTTTGGACGAACAAAGGCAAGGTATTCACTATTAACATCCTGAAAATAGGAAAGATGCGTAGCCATAATCTCTGTTTGCGTAAGCTGAGAAAGACCGGCAGGGTTCCAGTAAATGGCACTAATATCATCTGACAAGGCACAAAATGCCTCCCCCATAGCTGCGGCTCTGGCACCAACACCGATTTTCAGAAATGCTGCCCTGCTCTTGCCTGTATCCTTTGCCTCAACCCCGCTGACTAATACCATTCCAATCATCAACAAAAATATCATCATTTTTATCATTGATACACTCCTATTATATGACTTACATGATTATCACTTCTTTACCGCTATCTTGCATGTCTCCACCTTCCCATCAGCGGTAAACACACAAAAATAAACCCCATCAGCTACGATATTGCCATCCTTACTCTTGCCATTCCATGGGATATGATGACTACTGCTTTGCGAGGCAGACTCATTGCCTTCCCATTCCCATATAAGTTCACCAGCCAGATTATAAATCTCCATGAAAACGCTATCCACTTTGACCGGCAAATTATAATAAATAACCGTACCATCAGTTGTTACACTCGTACTACCAACCATAACCATATCCCCATCACACGGATCAAATGGATTTGGATAATTATGCAGAGCTACCTCTGAGGAAATCACCGGTGCAAGCGGCACAAGCACAACCTCCTCAACCAAGCTCACATTATTTGGCTTTATGGAAACAGCTTTCATGGCATAACCTGTCCCATAACCATCCTTAAATACCATGACAGAGTATGTACCCATGGGTATCCCATCAAGGCTATACCTGCCTGTGCTATCTGTGTAAACAGTACTCACCAATAGCCCTGTATCTTGTCGTTTTATCTCCACCCTGGCATTATGAACAGGTGTACCATGATTGGTCACCGTGCCTGCAACCCCTCCGGAAGGCACAAAATCAAGGGGCTTAAACCGTTGAATTCTATGATTACCAGTGTCTGCAATATAGATATTATCCTTATCATCTATGGCTATTCCCTCTGGATTATATATCTCTTCTTGAGCCATTCCTACCTTCCATTTCCAGATACCAAGGGTTTGCCCAAATCTGTCCATGATATGCAGACACTTATTTCCTCTATCTAAGACATAAAGCCGATTAGATGAATCCTTTGCAATGCCGCAAGGATACTGAAATTGTCCGGAATCAACATCATAGCCTTGCTGACCTATTGTCCTCTGCAAATTGCCTGTCTCATTGTAGACCCTGATTACATGAGCTGTATGACAAACCACATAAATCTCCTTAACACCCATTGCTTCTATCACCTCTATATCCAATGGCCTATCCTTAACACTCCACCCAGCCGTAACATTCCCCAGTCGATCAAACACCTGTATCCGCTCATTAACACTATCAACCACAAAAGCATTCCCTGTTGAATCAATGGCTATATCCTGTGGAGATTTAAGCTCACCACTGGCTCCCCCCAGTTTTCCCAATGGATCCAGAGCAGCCATGCTACTATTATTAAAGCGTTGAATACGATTATTCTTGCTATCAACAACATAAACCCTATCCCCATTCCCCCTGTCTATCGCAATACCAGAGGGAGAATCAAACTTTCCCCACTCAAGCATAGTTGACTTGCCACCCCAGACATTAATAAACTGTCCATTCTTGTCAAACCTCTGAATCCGATGATTATTCTTATCCACTACGAACATATTACCTTTTGAATCAAAACACATATCCACAGGTGAATTAAATCTTCCCTTTTCAAAGCTATATTTGCTTAATAAACCCACAAATTGTCCCTTATTAGTAATCTTCTGGATAGAATTATTTCCCTTATCCACCACAAAAATCATTCCATCATTACTAACAAACAACCCGGCTGAATCCCCAAATTGCCTATCACTAAACCCCGCACTACCACCCCATTGGATCTTTTTTTCCTGAGATTCCATATCAAAGCCATAGACATACTCATACCTTCCATTCACATCTTCTTTCTTTGCAGTTACGAAAATAAGTTGTCCATTATTAGTGGAAATCCCGGTAATCGTACCAAATTTCCCTGTATCCCCTAACCATACAAATATCCCTGGAGGATTAACGGCAGTATATATTTTTTGGATACGATGATTGCCTGTATCAACAACATACAACATTTCATTATTAGGGTTATAGACAATACCTGTAGGAGATTGAAACTGACCTGAAGCAGTCCCTGTCTCTCCTATCTTTCGTGTAGTCAATCTCTTGCCATCAAACTCCCAAACACAATTTTTATCGCTATCAGTCACATACACCACATCTTTCTCAATCGTTATCCCGGCAGGCTTGCCAATATCCCCCTTGCCCCACACACTAAAAACATCGCCATCCTTGTTAAATCCCAGAACACACTTCAATTCAGCATCTGCTACAAAAACATTTCCCCTGCTATCCACAGCCACACCAATAGGTTGAGAAAGCATGTCTGAATTTTCCCCATAAAACTCTTTCTCCAACTCACCCCTGGGATTAAACCTTTGCACACATTTTTTGCCTGTATTTGCCACAAACATATAGCCAGCAGCATCCACAAATACATCTGACGGCTCATCAAAATCATACTTATGATATTCCACGGGCAATTCAGCGGAAAAGACAAGATCCCTGGCATAAGCACTGCCTGTTATTAAACATAATAACAATCCTGACCATAATATCTTATTTATATTCAAAAAAGTAGCCTCCTTAGTCTATTTTTTCCCACGAATCTTCACGAATGGAATCTTTTCTTTTTCGTAACCTTTCGTCCCTTTCGTGGTTAATCTTTTCTCACTCAAACTCTATTTCCACCTCTTTCTCAGCCATGCCAAAATTAATCCCTTCAATCTCCTGCTCTGGCTTAAGATCCACATCAAAGAATTCAGGGGTAGTCATGACATATCCCTTTTGCAAACCAGATTTATCCATCCGTACCCGTATCTTGCTTGGCGGGATATTGGTAAATTTGTACAAACCCCCGGATTCGGTAAAGGTAGGGGCATCATCAGCATACACAATTATATCATTGCCACTGGTTTCCCCTGCATCCCAGATACCGTTCCTGTTCTCATCTATGAAAACCCTGCCCTTGACAGTTCCTGCCTTTTGGAGCGGAAATTTAAGCTCAACTCCCTTGCCCGCTTCTACCCTGATTGTTTGTTCCAACTCTGCCACACAAATAAAATCAATCGGTACTGAACCAAGGTCAATATTCAGGTTGTAGACCCCGGCAGGGACATCCACAAAACATGCCTTTCCATTCTCTCCTGTCATAGTCATCTTTGCCTTATCTTTAGTTTCACTCTTTCCAAAGATAGCAACCTTTATTCCGGCAAGACCTTCTTCACTGGCTAAAAACACCCTATTTGCATCCTCATCCTTAAAAACGCTGATGGATACAACCCCAAGCTTGGAAAACTCATTTTTATCAGGCAATTTTTTGGAGATAGAGGTCATATCATCTGGAGACGCACCAAAACGAAATTCCTTTGCCTCTGTAAATTTCATATCGTTTGTCATGTACTTAAAATAATTCTGTCTGTTCTTTTCACGAAAGGTAAAGCTCACCTTCCAGTTAAATTTTTGCTCATTTTTAGAAAAAAATTCCAGGTCCATGTTCAAGGGATAATTGGGAAACCTATAGATTAAATTTACCTTTTTCTCTGTATTTATCCTTTCCACAGAATTTATTTGGCCCCTGTTATTTGACTGACTCTCTTCTATCTGACACATTCGCTGTATTGTTCCAGTAAGATTACGGGTCAGCTTTTTCTTGACCCCAACAACAATATTTTCTCTATTAATATCACCATTATTAATGGTTCTCGAGTCTATACCTGTTATATTATAGCTAAACCACGGATTAAACCCCTTGTAAGAATAGCGAAGGCTGATGTTTCTTTTAAGAGAAAGCTGCTCCTTTAGCCTACCTTTTGAAATACTATCTATTCTTTCCACACCTATTTCTGATGAGACAGAAAGGGGAAACTGTGGTAAAAAATCTATCCTTGTGGATAAATAATTCACCAGATTACGGTCATTTTCTCCGATTAATTCCCGGAAACTTTGCTGCTTTGTAAGGGTCAGAGAAAATTCTTTGGAAAAATTCCATTTATAACCTGAATTCCAACTATAGCCAAGGATTGCAGTAGAAGTGCCCGGGTTATTCTTAGAAAATGCCCCGTCAACCCAAAACTTTTTCCCAAACTTAAACTTACCATCAAGCTTCCACAATGAAGCATTATTGATTACCCATGGACTGCTTGCAACAGAGTATTCGGTATTCAGCTTAATCTCCCCTACCCTTCTGGAATCAAATGAGCTATTTATCTTCCATCTGTTAATATCATTGGATGAAACCTGTCCGTTTGAGCTGGAGTATTCACCATTCAACTGCATATTACCCAGCTTAGTGGTTGTGCCATAATCAGTTGACAGCTTCCAGCTATTAATATCATTAGACGGTAGTTGTCCGTTTGAAATTGAATATTCACCATTAATTTTCATGCTACCCCGTTTAGTGGCTGTCCCATAGCCAGTTGATAATTTCCAATTAGAAATATCGCTGGCCTCAGAAAAGCCAAGTCCTACGCTTGCTGCCTTAAAACTATACAAGCTATTTAATGCCAGACTCTGGTTGCTATTAATCAAGGAATACTTTCCATCAATGGAAACCCTTTTCAACTTAAATACCCCTCCGATCCGATACCCATCACTACCAAAACTACCTGTTTGATAATCCATGCTCATGTTCAGGGGATAAACGGTTGTGGTCGTTGTATTGGTGATGATCACTGTTTGTGTACCCACACCAATAGAGGGCAGGTTTTCCAACCCGACAGTGGTAAAACTACCAACTGCCGTTTCTGTCCCACCTACAGCACTCGTTCCACCCCTGATCCCTGACCCCTGTTCACTCGCTACCTTCCAGAACAAAAGCGGCATACTCAAATTACCACCAATCGCATCCCCTGCTACAGTATCCTTAAAACAAAAGGTATTAGCCGTAATACCTGCTTTAGTCGCCAGATCAATCTTCCCGCCATAAACATCCCCACCCCTGCTGGATAATCCCTTAAAGAAAAGGGGTGTGATTCGTTCATGCCATAATTTTTTATTATAGGCAAGTCTTATACCCTTAATCTGTGGGGCAGATGCTGTTAGTCCTGTAACCCCTGGCATAATATCCGGACCAATACTCAAATCCACAGAGGGATTGAAAATATCTACTTTGGTATAGTTAAGAACAAGGCTTTTCTCTTGTAGGTTTATATTTCCCTTTAGTATTGGACTAAACGAAATTAATTTTTCCCGACCACGAAGGTTTACATCAAAATTAATGCTGCTTAATCCCTTATCCGTGCCCTCAATATTTATGGAATAATTCCCTTCTCCATAAACAGCAAAGGCGTTTTCAGAGACAACTGTAGTTAAGACTATGATAATTGCTGCAATATGATACATCATTTGTTAATATCTTCTGCTGAAGGGTTGTGTGGTAGAGACGCACTGCCATGCGTTTCTATTGCCGTTAAAATATGTAATACAGTACAATAATACATGCAAATACATAAATTGTGCTACATATAACATAATACATATTTTGCCTTCATCCTCCTATCTAACGGAGGACGGGTTTTCTAACCCGCCACTCTCTACCTGAATTTCGGACAGGGATGAACCCTGTCCCTACGACAAGAATGTCCGCCCTCCGTTCTCCATTGCTACTTAGCCGTCTTAACTGTTTTAATCTCTTTCAATATTTTCCAATTATAGGTAGACATTGTAGAGAGTTTTGCCTTTTTCCCGGACATTTTTGCTGCCCCATAATCAAAGAATATAATAGCCGTATATTCACCCTTAGCCAATTTCACCGGGTCAGTCGTTGCATAATCCATGAGCTCTTGCGGCAGGATCATCTGTCCATTAAGATCGCCCTTTGCCACAGTTTCATTCTTACTATTCTTAATCACGAACTTTCCATCTGGTGCAGGCATAAATAACGGGACATTGCCGGTATTCTTTACGCTAACCTTTAACTTCATACCATTGGCATCGTTATATGCCTGAATATTACGGATCTCAATCTTTTTCTCAAGGGTATTAATTACCTCCAGCCCCATAAAAGAGACCACCTCACCTGCTGCCACAACACCACCCTTTTTTTTCAGAGGCTTTGTAACAAAACAAGCCAATCCCCAATATCCGCCCTTAGCATCCTTTGGCACCTTAACCGTATAGCGAACAATCTGGTGTTTATCCGCACCAAGCAAAAAGCCTTCTGGTTCAATGATTACCCAATCAGTAAGGCTCCTGGATTCTTTACCTGCTGCAACAAATTCCCTTTTTGCACTGCGGGGATCTACAGACCAATCCTTGAGTTGGACCTTGATATAAACCTCCTTATCCGCCCGATTATAGAGATCAAATGTCCCATTCTTTGTCTCACCATGATTAACCTGAATCTTCACTACACTTGGCTGCACAGAAACAGCCTCTACATTTACACTGGCAATTAGAAATAACATTGCCATTAGCCATAACCTCTTCATTCAAACCTCCTGATATTTAGATAAGGAGGGCAGGTTTAGAACCTTGCCCCTACCATTTAACCAATTGTGATTGGAACATCCATATTTTACATTTCAGGCAGACATGGTTCAATTGAATCATGCCTGCCTGAAACTTAGAGAACAGACAGGGATAAACCCTGTCCCTACGATATTGTGTCTTTTCTGCTACGATTGATATTGTAACACTACCTACAACATTTGCAACGACATCTTGAGTTCGTAGGGGTGGGTTCTAAACCCACCCCTATCCGTACCGTGGGGCGGGTTTAAAACCCGCCCCTACATGAATTATTACCCTACTATTGGAATCAATGTAAATGTCAAGGTATTTGAGTATTCACCCTCTGTGTACCTTGCCAGATTAGCAACACCGAGCTTAAACACCACCAATCTTGGATCACTGGTCGACATCTTAACCCCAAAGAGGTATTGTGCCTCATTGTGTATTCTCAACCATGTAACCCTTGTCATATTGGTTTCAGATGGATATGTTTGAGCTGATGCCTCTGACCCTTCGAGCTTGTTTAGTAACACATAAGTCTTTTCAGTCTGTACGGTCAGATAAGTATCGTCCAATCTTAAAACCCCTTGTGGGCCTGCCGGCTGAACACCATGAATATAAAGATTGGCTCCATCCTGAGCATTGGTAAACAAGGTTATAGAGATAGCATCTGCCCTCTCGGCAAATCCCTTACCAATACCTGCATTTGATGGATCCATGGTATTGGGTCCGGCTGCAGCATTGCCATCAGGATAGTTAACAATATTGGTTCTGGTTAAATCACGGGCATAATCCTCTGGACCAGGGGTAATTGTTTCCCTCATATCAATACCCACAAGCTCAATTATCTGCGGCACCCTTAACCCTATCTCAGCATCCTCCTGCTGCATGTCCGCTGCATACCCAGAAACAGCAACCATGCCTATCACTAACGCACCTGACAATATTCGTTTCATATCAAACAAACCTCCTTGTATTGTATTTTCTGATGTCAGGATTCGGGATAATAAGAATCGGGAGGGTGATTTCTTACTTTTCCCAAATCCGTGTAATCTGTTATTGTAAAAAAAATCACGAGACCATGAACATGTCAAAAGTTCATAATCTCGTGATTTTAATAATACGCCGTATGGGCAAGTCTTGCACCTGCCCTTCGTAGGGGTGATAAGGACACTCCTACGGCATACCACATTCATCGAGTAATCATCTTTTGTATACCACATTCATCTTTTAGACTGGCTCAATATACCACTATTGGACCAATCACATTTCTGTATGTAACATTCATCGGTTTTCACACCATTTTGAACACAAAAAATCACGCCCTTTCACAATCCTTTAATTTCTATGATTTGTGAACGCGTGATTCTTGAAAAACTCATTGTTTAGTCACCACCTTATTTTATTTTTTTATAATAGGGGGCAGATATACTCAAGTGGGGCATAAATTGCGATTTTTTCGGTGAGGATTAATCAACGAGAGCAAGGCGTGAAGGTTTGCAATAGTGTGCTATTGCAAACCTGAACAACGCAGCTATCGTTGATTAAGACCAGCGAAAAACGCAATTTATGTCCCACTTGAGTATAATATCCGCCCCCTACGGTTAAAAGGGGATTTTCCCTTCATATTCCAGAAGAAGTCGATATAACTTAACAGCACATAAATATTACCAGAACAATTGAGCTCCGCTAAAATTTAGCCCACATTATCCAACGATTGGCATAAGGGTGAATGTAAGTGTGTTGGTATATTCGCCCTCTGTGTATCTCGCCAGATTGGCAATGCCAAGGTTGATAACTATCAATCTTGGTGCCTTTGTAGACATCTTTACCTCAAACAGGTGTTGAGCCTGATTGTGGATGCGAAGCCATGAAGATGCTGCTTTATCTTTTGCATTAGTACTAAGTTGGAAATCCAGACCATCAACGATTGAACCACCCATACTTTCTCTTGGGTTATCCTCAACAGGTACAGTATTAGAAGGAGTACTTGTTTCAGCACTCTCTGACACTGCCATTGTCGTTGCGTTGGCATACGCACCCTCTAAGTCATTCTGCAAGATGTAAGTCTTTTCTGTGCAGACGGACACATAGGTATCTTCCAGTCTTAAAATGTTCTGTTGAGCAGCTGGCTGTGAGCCATGAACGAACAATGCTGCACCATCTTGAGCATTGGTAAATATTGTCATCTCTAAAGCGGCTGTTCTTTCTGCAAAACCCTTGCCAATACCATCATTGGCATCTGTCATAACGCTAGGGTTTCCTGCTTGATTACCATCTGGAAAATTTACCACTCTTTCTTTTCGCAGATCCCTTGCATAATCCTCTGGACCTGGTGTAATTGTCTCAGACATATCAATACCAGCCAATTCAATGAGTTGCAAACAATTCAAACCAATCGATGCATCTTCTTGCTGCATATCTGCTGCAAACGCTACTCCACTTGCTAATGCGACTGCTACTATGCTAACTAATATCTTCTTCATTTTTTTCTCCTCTTTTCCTTTTGGATTCTTTTTAGATTTTGTTGCTTTTGGGTGTGAGGCATAAGCCTCAAAGCAATTTACTTCTTCTTGAGAATCATTGAAGTTAGAGGAAAATCCCTTTTTTTAACTATCACCCCCTATATCATTAAACCACACATCCACATTAAGTAGAACAAGCTTCGCCTGATTGCTCAGACTAACTTGTTCTACCCGATGAATGTGGTATACATACCACAATTTTGTTGGTATCATCTTGCTATTCATATAGCAAGTTTCGTGCCAGAATTAGAAACAGGTAGCCATACCTAACTCAACTAATTGCTATTATTGAACTTATCATTCTAAATCTATACTGTCAGGGAATAAGACACTATTGAACAGTGTCCAATAATTGGAATGTTCAAAACCAGCAATTTCTGTGAAGTCTACAAGCATAACAATCTATAAGTCTAAATTTTACAGGATATTCCGTGCGAGTGTCTAATTACAGACATGTGTCCAATAATTGGACTTTTGATAATAACCCATGCGGCATAACGATAAAGCTCAGTTGCGGCGTACTCGCCGTCAACTGCAGCGACTGGTTAGACTATTTTTACCACGAAGAACACGAAGGTCACGAAGATTTTATAAAACCTTTATATTTAACTGGCAAAGGAGATTTTAGTTTGATATGGTATCCCTAAAAGATTCATTTCTCTGGCCAGGCATTGTTCGTATGTAGATTCAAGTAAACTTGGCCCAAGAGCTTAATGTATCTCTATAGCACATCCGATAACTTTATTGGATATTTCGTCAAATCTCTATTCGTGTTCTTCGTGTCCTTCGTGGTTTAATCTCTTTTAGTCTAACAAAGGGGGATAGAGTCGAAGAGCAAAGATAGGGAGATAATTGGGAAGTGTTCAGTAAGGACATCAAGACAAACGCATCGGTAATGGAGTAGCAAGTGATCCTCGGCAAATGTCTCTGCTGATGGGGATAGGAGGACACTGGATTCCTGCCGGAGTTTACCCTCGTGAAAACGGGGGCAGGAATGACGATGAATGTCCCCTGTTGGCGGATGGATAGGGTATCTACCCAGCCACTGGATATGACCCCAATACCTTCAGATAAAGGCAACTTTCCCGCAGTTCATCTATTGCCTCTTTAACATTATCATCCTCAATATGTCCATTCATATCAATAAAAAAGATATATTCCCAGATTGTATCCTTGGACGGTCGGGACTCTATTTTAGTTAGATTGACATTATGTTTGTTAAATGGTGAAAGCATGGAATGCAATGCCCCAACCCTATCCTTAACAGAGAACATGATTGATGTCTTATCATTTTCAGAACGGCCAACCATGGAATGGCCAATAATCAAAAATCTGGTATAATTATCCACCCTATCCTCAATTCCCTTAGCCATGATATTCAGATGATAAACCTGAGCTGCCAGTTCACTTCCTACTGCCGCTGAATCCTGCTCCATAGCTGCCCGTCTTGAAGCCTCAGCCGTGCTTGAGACCTCGATACATTTTGTAGTCGGCAGATTAGATTTAAGCCATCCTCGAACTTGAGCAAAGGCATGGGAATGAGAATAAACGAGCCTTATTTCCTCAAGGGATGAGTTAGAAAGAAGGCACTGGGAGATTTCCAGAAGGATTTCTGCACATATCGTTAAGTTTGATTCAATAAACATATCCAGGGTATGGGTAATCACTCCCTCTGTTGAATTCTCTATTGGCACAACCCCATAATCTGCCCTTTTTTTCTCCACCTCTGCGAACACATCTGCAATAGAGGCAACAGGCACAAACTCTACTGATGAGCCAAATTTTCGTCTAGCAGCCATATGGGTAAAGGTTGCCTCAGGTCCAAGATACGCTATCTTAAGCGGACTCTCTATCCCCCTACAGGCAGAGATTATCTCCGTATATATGGCACAAATCGTATCATATGAAAGTGGACCATGATTAGTAGCCAAAAGTTGGCGATATATTTCTTTTTCCCTTGCCGGGTGATAGGTTACAAGACTATTTTTTTGCTTTAACTCCCCTATCTGTCTGGCACACGATGCCCGACTATTTAGAAGGCTTAATATCTCCTCATCTATTTTATTTATTTCTTCACGCAATCTTTCTATGGTCATAATGTTTTTTCTTTACTTTCCACTTTTCACTTTTCACTTTTCACTCTATTTCTTGCTATCCCTGTGTTTAATTATCAAATTAACCTTAAAACTACTCTGTTTAATAAAATCAGCAAATAGATTGCAAAGGGCAACAGAACGATGCCTTCCACCGGTGCATCCAAACCCAATGGTCAGATAGGACTTCCCCTCGGCAATATATTGAGGGATAAGAAATCCTATGAGGTCAAATAATTTTTCTAAAAACTTGTGTGCCATGGGAAATTTCAATATATAATCCACAACTCCCTTATCATCTCCGGTAAGCTGATTAAGTTCTTCTATATAATTAGGATTAGGCAGAAATCGGAGGTCAAAAAGCAGGTCAGCATCTGATGGAATCCCATACTTATATCCAAATGACACCAGAGAGATTGTTAATTCTCTTTCCTTGGTAAGACAATTAAACCTCTCCCAGAGAGTATTTCGTAATTCATGAACTGTAAGAAAAGAGGTATCAACCACTAAATCAGCTCTTTCCTTTAAGGATTCTATCTTTTTGCGTTCATCTATAATATCATCTAATACGGTTTTTCCTTTGGTACTAAGTGGATGAGGCCGTCTTGTTTCACTGTATCGCTTAATCAGCACATTATTGGAAGCCTCTAAGAAGACAACCCTGTATTCGATATTATTTTCGGAAAGAATAAGCAGGGTTTCAAACAATTGCTTAAAAAAATCAGCCTCTCGCACATCAATCCCAAGGGCAACATTATTCATCATACCCATACTCTGAGCACAAAGTTCTGCAAACTTTGGGATAAGGGTTGTCGGCAGGTTATCTACACAAAAAAATCCCATATCTTCAAAACACTTAAGAGCCTGACTCTTGCCTGCACCAGAGAGTCCGGATACAATAATAAATTTTACTATAGATTTATCTTTTTTTGTCTTTTTCATTTTGCTATTGCCTGTCTTCGTATCTCCTCTGCTACCCTTTGATCCAGTTCCAATGCTGAATGATGTCCCAATTTTTTCAATCGCTGATTCATTGCCGCCACCTCAACAATCACTGAGATATTCCTGCCAGGCTTAACCGGAATAATCACCATAGGTAACGATATATCTAACATATTTTCCGTAAGATTTTCAATCCCAAGTCGTTCTATCTTCTGTGTCTTTCCCCATGTCTCCAGTCTGACAATCAACTCTATCTCTTTATGGTGGCATACAGCGGATATGCCAAACATTTCCCGCACATTGATGACCCCAAGTCCCCTTACCTCCATATGGTATCTTATCATGTCAGGGGAAGAACCAATGAGACCGCCACCAAGCCGTTTAATTTTCACCACATCATCAGCAATCAATCGATGACCTCGTTCAATCAAATCCATGGCACATTCACTCTTTCCTACCCCGGCTTCCCCCATAATCAGCACGCCCACCCCATAAATATCAACCAGACCACCTGAAATACTCTCTTCTTGAGCAAACATTTTTTCCAGATAAAGGGATAATAAGGTGGTAGTTGCTCCTGTAGGTAGCTGGGTACGAAGAACAGGGATTTGATATTCATTTGATAAATCTAATAAATCTGTTGGTAATCCCATACCCCATGTACTAATAAAGCAAGGGATTTCAAATTCACATATCTTTTTTAATATCTCCAGCCTTGTCCATGAATCAAGGCTGTCAAGGTAAGAAATTTCTCCCTTCCCAAGGATTTGAATCCTTCTTGAACCAAAAAAGGTAAGGTACCCAGCTAATGCCAATCCGGGACGATTAATATCTGTGGCAACAATCTCCTTCTGTAATCCCTCATAACCAGCCATTACCTCAAACTTTATCCCTAACGATTCATCCTTTATCATATCTTCAACAGTTAATATTGACATAATTACCACCACAGTGAGGCTGAAGGGGGGAAGGCTGAATGCTGAAGAAAAGAGATGGATTTTATCTTCTTTCGTAACTACTCACCACGAAGACACGGAGACACAGAGAAAAACAGAGAATTGATGAGAAATACCCTTATTTTTTATTTTTCCAGTACCATAAAAATATCGGAAATCTTCTGTGT
>MNYI01000118.1 GCA_001873945.1 Candidatus Desantisbacteria bacterium CG2_30_40_21 | reverse complement strand
AATCCTTCTTTCCTTAAATCGCAAAAAAACGCGAAAAATTCTGATTCACAAATTCCTTCTGATTATTAATTTTCGCGGTTTTTCGCGTATTTCGTAGTTTTTTCCGTCCAATATAGCTACAAGTAGTTACTGTATACCTTTGTGTCTTGAGTGGTAAATTCCTTTACCTGAGTAGTTACATTTTTTCAACCTGTATCTGGGCATATCGTCTTGAATCTTTTGCAATGAACTCATAAATATCGTGTAAGTCTTTGAGTGATCTTCTCGCCCATTTTATCGTTCGAACCATTTAGAAGTCTCCCTGACAACTTCTTCATGTGAAACAAGTTGTCCCTCACTGATATCTTTTTCGCCAGCCTCAAGCTTTTGCCTCAAGTAGAGACGATAAATAATCTCATCAACATCTACTTCCTCCGCCCGCTGCTGTTTCCCTACCTTCCCTCATTATAAGCACAATCCTTTTTCACGCAAAGCATTACCTCTTCGCCCTTTTTCACCTT
Source organism: Candidatus Desantisbacteria bacterium CG2_30_40_21 (assembly GCA_001873945.1). Classification (GTDB taxonomy): domain Bacteria; phylum UBA9089; class CG2-30-40-21; order CG2-30-40-21; family CG2-30-40-21; genus CG2-30-40-21. The sequence goes on along the minus strand of MNYI01000118.1, from coordinate 4,910 downwards.
TCTGACCAGCATCTGCCCACAATTTGGACATTTGTTATTTGTAGGTTCATCCCATGTGGCAAATTTACAGGCAGGATAATTATCACAACCATAGAAGAATCCCTTTCTGGATGACTTGCGAACAATATTGCCGCCGCATTCCTTTCCATTTTCATCAATAACCATGCAGGTAACACCAATCCCAGTCGTCTCTGTCTTAGCTGCATTAACCCCTTTCGTACCCTTGTTTAACGGCTTTGCATTCTTACACTTTGGATATGCAGAACAAGCCAGAAACTTTCCATTCCGTCCAATCTTAATTACCATGGGTGAGTTGCATTTATCGCAGACTTCTTCAGTCGTCTCTATCTTAACTGCCTTGATATTGCCCTGTTCATCCACCTCAAAAGGGGTAGTGGATTTACATTCAGGATAATTAGAACATCCCAAAAACTTCCCATTGCGACCAAGCTTGACCACCATCTGACTGCCGCATTTTGCACATTTAACATCAGTCGTCGTTTCCTGAACCTCTCCGGTATCCTGATTTATCGGTTTTGCATTCTTACACTTTGGATATGCAGAACAAGCCAGAAACTTTCCATTCCGTCCAAGCTTAATCACCATAGGTGAACTGCATTTATCGCAGATTTCTTCAGTCGTTTCTGCCTTAACTGCACTAATATTGCCCTGCTCATCCACATCAAAAGGTGTAGTAGATTTACATTCAGGATATTTAGAACACCCCAGAAACTTTCCATTCCGTCCGAGTTTGATCACCATCTGACTGCCACATTTTTCACATTTAACAGCAGTCAAAGTTTCTTGTTGCTTTTTTACATCCTGTATCTTATCCCCTGCATTTTTTAATGCCTCTGAAAATGGCTGATAAAAATCCTTGAGCACAGTTACCCAATTAACTGCTCCCTCTTCAATCTTATCCAGATTCTCTTCCATTGATGCTGTAAAATCAATATTAATTATATCTGGAAATGCACCAATCAACACATCGGTTACAAGCATTCCAATCTCTGTTGGTCTAAAGCTACCCTCCTGTTTTTCCACATACTCTCTGTCCTGAATAGTGCTGATGGTTGGGGCATAGGTACTTGGCCTGCCAATCCCTTTTTCTTCAAGGGCTTTAATCAGCGTAGCCTCTGTATACCTTGGCGGTGGCTGGGTAAAGTGTTGTTTTCCGTCCAATCCAAGGAGATCAAGCTTCTCACCCTCATCAAGCGACGGCAAAATCCCCTCTTTTTCCTCATCATCTTCCTCATCCTTGCTTTCAACATAGACAGCCATAAAGCCGTTGAATTTAACTACAGAACCAGCTATTCTGAATAGATACTTATTCTTAGCCTGAATCACAATATCAGCCGTGGTTATCTCTAAGATAGCCGGATCCATCTGTGAGGCAACAAACCTATTCCAGATGAGTTTATACAACCGATACTGATCCAAACTGAGGTACTGTTTTATGGTATCTGGCTCGTACCCTACAGTTGTTGGCCTGATAGCTTCATGTGCTTCCTGAGCAGATGCCTTTGATTTATATATTGGCGGTTTTTCAGGTGTATACTCCTTCCCATATTTTTTTTGAATATAAGATGCTACCTCTACTTGAACCACTTGAGCCACACGAACAGAATCAGTTCGCATATAGGTAATTAATCCAACCGGGGAATCCTCTCCAATATCTAATCCCTCATAGAGTTGCTGAGCCACGGACATGGTCTTTTTAGCCGTCCACCTGAGCTTACGGGATGCCTCCTGTTGAAGTTTACTTGTGATAAATGGCGGGGCAGGGTTTTGCTTTTTTTGTCTTTTAGCAATAGCAGAGATAATAAACGGCTTACCTGAAAGGTCAGCTAATATCTCGTCCGTTCTTTCCTTATTTGGAATACTGGCTTTTTTGTCATCAATCTTTTCTAATTTAGCGGTTATCTGTGCCTGAGCATTGTGTTTTTTGAGATTGGCAATAATTGACCAATACTCTTCAATTATAAAGGCTAAAATCTCCTTTTCTCTGTTCACTACTAAGAGAACAGCCACAGATTGAACCCTGCCAGCACTCAAGCCCTGTCGTATTTTTCTGCCAAGAATTGGGCTAATCTGATAACCAACCAGACGATCAAGTATCCTTCTTGCCTGTTGAGCATCCACCTTTTCCTGATTGATAATAGTTGGGTTTTTAATGGCTTCTTGAATAGCCTGTTTGGTTATTTCATGGAATGTGAGCCGATATATCTTTTTCTTTGCCCCAACCCCAAGCTCTTGAGCCAGATGCCAGGCAATTGCCTCTCCCTCGCGGTCAGGGTCAGGGGCAAGAAATATCTTGTCAACTGTTGCTGCTGCGGACTTAAGCTGAGCCATTGTTTTTTTTCTGCTTAAGATAACCTCATAAGTAGGCTTAAAATCTTTTTCAATATCCACCCCCAATTTCTTCGCAGGTAAATCACGGACATGTCCCATGGAAGCCAGCACCTGATAATCGTTCCCAAGATACTTATTGATCGTCTTTGCCTTAGCCGGCGATTCTACAATAACTAATGATTTCATAAAATAATAGCTCCTTCTATAATATTTGTACCAGTTCAGCATTCAGCCTGAATAATATAACATTCTTATCCCTGATTGTCAAGGCAAATTTTTTTCTTGGTTCAATTATGTCAACCTTTCAATGTCATCCTAAAGAAGTACTTAACAAGCTGTATGTGAATAAGGGTCTGTCACAAAATAAATGTATTACATCGAGGTTGTTGATTCGCTCATCCAGTAAGGTGTTACAAGACTTAAGGCATAAACAAAGAGGGACAATTGGAGTTAGCCTTGAGTATAGAAGGTAGATTCGTCTGCATTCCACATTCAAGATTTGTCTTCAAATTCTGCCTCTATACTCAGCCATCAACCACCTTTATTCATCCCTAATGAATCTGCCAATTCATTCATAATCTTTCCTGTCCACTTGGAATCCACTCCATCCCAGATACCAAATATATAAGCATCAAAAATATTGACTGTGGCATCATTTTTTTTATGCTCACTGAGATATTTTAAGTATTTTTTACAAGCTATCTTCGCCAGATCTTTGGAGGAATATTTAATGATAAATGCCTTTGCCCTTTCTTTATCATTCTGGTAGTATCCCACGACCCCATTGGTTTTATTGTTTAATTCCAGAAAATTTTCAGGGATATAATAGATATTGTCTAAGGATATTTTTTCGTGAAAAAATTTTGCACTTTTTGGGATATAATCCTTAACAGGTAATAAATGAACCAATTGTGGCTCTTTTGAATTTCTATTGATATTACTGGCTAACTTTTTTGCTATTTGAATCAAATCGTCTTTAGGACCCGGGGCAGAATGAATAAGTTTGACATAAAAATTCGCCTTCCAAAACTCTACCATATATGATGTAATTATCCCTTCATTGCCCAGATCCACAAACCTTGCCTCTGGATTTCTATTCAATGAATATATACCAAACGCATCTTGAAGGTTGGACATATTGTATATCTCAATGGTCAATGTAATTCCTGAATCATTCTGGTATTCCTGAACACTCAGGCTTTTAATCTTGTATGCCAGATATTTTTCAGCCTCCCCGTCCAGATACTTAAGTAACTCATCCCCCTCATAACAATAAAGTTTCCCTTTAACCGTATATTGCCCCATATTTTGAGCTACAGAATAATATATAGAAGGCAAGGATTTTTCTGTGGTAAAACATCCTGTAAGCCATCCGGAAATAAACAATATAAATAAAATACTAATTAAGACAAGACACTTTTTAATCATTGTTACCTCTTAAGAAATATAAAGCTTATAGACTGATGGCTGTCAGTTTATCCATTACCTCATCAATTATCCATGGCGGGGTAGAGGCACCGGCTGTAATCCCTATCTTTTCTATCCCTTTTAACCATTCTGATTGTATTTCAGCAGCAGTTTCAATGTGATGGGTTGTGCATCCACTCATCGCACAAACTTGAGCTAAACGACTTGTATTGGCACTATTTTTTCCGCCAATGACTAACATCATATTTACTTGTTTGGCTATATCAAGAGAATTCTGCTGCCTTTTCTCTGCAGCCTCACATATAGTATGATAGGTTCTTAACTCAAAGGTTCTATGCAATAAAACACTGATTATTTTTCTGAAGTGTTCACAGGTTTGGGTTGTTTGAGCTACTACCCCTAATCTTTTTACCCAGGGCAACCCTGCTGCCTGTTCAATATTTTCTATTACAAGTGTCTCTCCCTCTACTATGCCGGGAACACTCATTACCTCTGGATGGTTTTTTTCTCCAACAACAACCACTGTATATCCATTTTGTTTTAATTGAGCGACAAGTTTTTGAACCAGTTTCACATTTGGGCAAACTGCATCTACTATCTTTAACCCTGTATCTAATATTTGCTGATAAAGTTTGGGGGGAACCCCATGAGAACGAAGGACCACCACCCCTGACTTGATTTCATCCAAGCTCTCAGCAACCAATACCCCTTTGTTCTTAAGATCTTCAACTGCCTGTGGGTTATGGATAAGTGGACCCATGGTATAAACATGCCCTTTTTCGTTGGCAAGGGTCTTCAGGGTTAATTCCAATGCCCGCTTAACCCCAAAACAGAATCCAGCTTCCTTAGATAATATGATTTCCATCTTAAATCCACCATGGTTTGGTCATAGGGTCATAGTTATACTCAAGTGGGGCATAAATTGCGTTTTTCGCTGGTCTTAATCAACGATAGCTGTGTTGTTCAGGTTCGCAATAGTACACTATTGCTCACCTTCACGCCTTGCTCTCCTTGATTAATCCTCACCGAAAAAATCGCAATTTATGCCCCACTTGAGTATAATAATATTTTAACACAGAGTTCACGGAAACGACAGAGGGACACAGAGCTTAACCGTTCATTATCCTGCG
>MNYI01000153.1 GCA_001873945.1 Candidatus Desantisbacteria bacterium CG2_30_40_21 | reverse complement strand
GCCTCATCCAGAAAACTCTACGGCTATGGTACGGGTATGCCTTCATGTTTTATATTGGAGGCAGGGATAAGGTAGGGGGAGATATGGAGATTAATCGGTAGGACAGGCATTCTTACCTGTCATCTGCAACAGGACAGGCAGAAATGCCTGTCCTACCGACAATTCTGTTGATAATCGATACCATCTCCTCTATTCCCTTATTCCCCTTTGAACATAAGTTTTGCCATAATGAGAATTGCTGAATTAAAATACTTAGAGACTTCCTTTCCCCATCCCTTTCACCTTTGCTGCTTTAACAAGAGCGGCAATCATTTCATCCAATCCACCACTACTCATAATTAATTCAAGTTTGTAAAGGCTCAGCCCAATGCGATGGTCTGTTATTCTGTTTTGTGGGTAGTTATATGTTCTTATCTTTTCACTCCTGTCCCCTGTTCCAACCTGTAGTTTACGAGTTTGAGAGAGTTCAGAGTTCTGTTGTTCCTGAGCATAAGCAAATAATCTTGCCCGAAGAACCTGCATTGCCTTTGCCTTGTTCTTATGTTGTGATCTTTCATCTTGGCAGGTTACCACCAGTCCACTGGGCAGATGGGTGATCCTTATGGCAGAATCGGTGGTATTAATATGTTGGCCGCCTGCTCCGGTTGATCGATAGGTATCAATCTTTAAGTCCTCCAGTCGAACTGCTATCTCTACATCCTCTGGTTCAACCATTACTGCAACAGTAGCAGCTGAGGTATGAATTCGTCCACTTGTTTCTGTAACTGGCACTCGTTGGACACGATGGGTTCCGCTCTCAAATTTGAGACAATTATACGCATTTTCACCCTCTACAGAAAAGACTATCTCCTTAAATCCTCCCATTTCCGTAGGGTTTGAACTCATAACATCTAACTTCCAGCCCATATTTTGAATATAACGAGAGTACATTCGAAAGAGGTCTCCAGCAAAAAGCCCTGATTCCTCTCCACCTGTACCAGCCCGAATTTCCATAATACAGTTTTTGTTTATATATTGAGCATCTTCATCAGGGGTCAGAATATCTTCAATCTGCTTGATTAACTCTTCTTTTTTTTCTTTCAACCCTTCAATCTCTTCCGTAACCATTTGCCTTAATTCCTCATCTTGTTCCTGATCCAATAATGAGTTACACGCAGAGACTTCTTTCTCTATCTTTTCACATTCCATCCATTTTTCTACCAGTGGCTCTATTTGCGACCTTTTTTTGGCATACTTTTTATATGTCTCCATATCAGTCATAATGGATGGGTCTGCTAATTTATGGGCTAAATCTTCGTATTCGTTTTTTAATTGTTTTAGTTCTTCAAACATGTCCCAATACCCTTATAGGAAATTTACGATAATATGTATCATTATTCCATTCTTCAACATTATATATCTTCCACCGTGTCAAGGTTACCTTTCGTTTGAAATCAGGATTGGTTCTTAGACAAAGAGGCAGATAGGAATGAAACTCTTTCCATAGTTTATACCGCTGACTTACATTAAACTTATCAAATTTGAGTATTACTATGTAGTGGATTTCTTTATCATAGTCCTCATTCATTGCCCATTTTTTCAAAATCGTATCCTTAAATTTAACGCCCATCTTAAACAGAAAAGGATTTTGCTTTGGCTTTGACAGTTCATTAATCCATTCTTTTTGTTGTTCTTCCTCTCCACTGGATATATTTTTGACTTCAATAAAAATACTCTTGTTTTCCGTTTCAACAATAAAATCAACAGATGATAATCCACCGAACCCCTTTTTATCTACTTTTTTTGCAAGTCGAGATTTTGTAAAGTCCAAACACAGGTTGCTTTCATAATATATTTTATCATTCATCTGCTGTTATCTCTCCGAAAGTTGAGTTAAGTATGTCAGCATATAATTTTTCACCAGCTTCTTCTATTGGGTTATTTGCTATATCTTCATAGGTTACCGCTTTAGTATATTGCACACCGCTCTTAGTCTTAAACAGACTATGATAAACAATATTATCTTCTTTTTTTTGCTTTACCTCAAAATATTTTGCCAGATTATAATCATGTGTAGCGAGAAATATTTGCACACCGTTTCGTTGAAGTTCAAGGAGTATCTCTACAAGAACAGGGATTAGTTGAGGATTTATATTTGCTTCAGGTTCGTCCCAAAATAGAATAGTATCTTTTTCAAGCAATCCGTTGCGAATAAGTTTCCACAAAAGTCCAAATTTGCAAAAACCCTCTGCTTCCATCGAAAACTCAATCTTTAAGCCATTATTTTTCAAAATATAGAAGGTATCATTTTCATAAATAACCTCACCATCAATAATTTTTGAAATAGTCGAAAGCAATTTTTCATGAAACTTAGTTACTGCCTTGAACTCTCCAAGCTCTGCCTTTGAAACAATATCTATCAAGGTTTTATCAAATGGTATAGTTCTTTCCCTATCTAATGCCAACAATCCTTTAGAGTGAGAAAGCATTTCTTTTGCAGGGATAAAAATTGATTTCCTTGACATATTTTCTTCATAATAATCTACCCCTTCATTTCCAATAGACACCCCTTCGCAATTAAAATATGGTCGTAATCTTTGTCCAGGAAATCGATCGCAGTCAATATACAACAGTTTCAACAAATGCGTTTTCCCTGTACCGTTTTCCCCGATAAGGATATTAATGCCTTTGCAAAAATCAATGTCAATATCCTTAAAGACAGTAAACATTCCTATCCTTATTTTCTTTATTGCCATAATATGTCATGCTCCTTTACTCACTGATTTGTATGATGACCCTTACGAGTCTTGAAGGAAACAACTATGGTAAAAATAACTGCAATCAAAGCAACTCCAGATAACATAAGTATTGCTTCTAACATTAACTATCACCGCCCCTTTTCCACGGCTTGCCACAAGACATCTCCCCTTCCGGGCAATTACCGATAGTACAAGCAGGACCAGACTTAGCAAAGATATTGGGTGCAACAGCTTTCACACAGTCCAACATCTCTACAGCCATATCCCGTATCTCCCATTGGGCACGATTACAACACCTCAAGCGGAAAAAATGCATTAACTCTCTGGCATTCATGGTTACGATTATTTTGGTGGCACATGCATTTGGCAGGACGAATCTGGCATCTTCTGAAGGGATACCAGAAACGATAAGTTCATGATAAATCCCTTGAAGATACTCCATTGCCTTAAGATACTTTGAAGACAGCCCTGAAGAAGAAATACTTTCCGGCATTACAAACTCAAGATTTTGATAAGTTACATACCTCTGGCTTTGCTGAGAATAAGAGGCGATTCTATGCCTGACCAATTGATGGGATGCTGCCCTGGATATGCCCTCAATTCCAAAGGTAAAGCTGACATGCTCAAAGGGAGAAAGATGCCCTATTTTCAACAGCTTGCGGATGAAGGTAGTTATTTGTTCTGTCATCACCTTTTGGAGTAATTCATCTATATCAGCGTTGGAATAACACAACTTAGCTGCAAGAAATACTAGTTGTTCCGGACTTTGGGTATGCTCTAATAATTCAACTCGCATGAGTGCTCTCCTATCATAACCGTTCACGGTTGTCGATTGTCGGTTCACAGTTTTTTGTAGCCGTAAACCGATAACTGTAAGCTATGAACGGTTACCTCCTATCCAAGCTGAACGATTACGCTACTTCTTCTGCAGCCTTTGCCTCTCCATATTTCTTTCTGAATTTTTCCACCCTTCCGGCAGAATCAACAAACTTTTGTTTTCCGGTAAAGAATGGGTGGCAATTAGAGCATATTTCTACCCTTAGTTTTGGTACGGTATTCATGGTAGGAAATTCTGCCCCACAAGCACAGGCAATGGTCATCTCAACGCATTTGGGATGGATATCTTTTTTCATTTTTTTTACACCTCTCCTGACATAAGTTATTTGTAACTACTTGAGTAGTTAGTAAATATTATAGCATATATCTTGTATCTTTACAAGTAAAATTTTTGGCATTCTTAAAAGGATTTGAAAAATTCACGAATTGGCGATTGTGTGCTATGCTTACAAAGGGAGTAGGGCATAGATTTAATAATCTTACATCCACTCGACCTTTTTAAGTTTTATATATTCTGCAATCAATTCTACATCAACACCTTCGATACATTTTCTTTTTTTACATTCAAACTTGACAAAGCATGGCCTGCAAGGAAGGCTCTTAAACGCTATAGCTTTTATTAAATCAGTAGATGTTTTTGTCTCTTCAATATTGAAATTATTCCTTAATAATATTGTTTTGTAACTATTATTGGAATGCGGACGAAAGGGATTTCTCATCTCTGAGGTAAATATCATCATGGCATTGGTTGGCAAAGAAAGAATATGGCTACCGCCGCCGTCCATTCCAATAAAAAATCGTGCCTTTTTGGTCAGGCTTAAAAGCTCAAAGAGGTTGTATCTGTTTTTTATAAAATAAACATTCTTATTTCTGACCACATCCCTAATTTTTGGTAATATTATATTTTTAGGGTCATCAATAACCACAATATTAATGTCTTCAGCCAATCTTTCTATAAGTATCTTCCATTGATTAATTGTTAAATTTCTTTTTGGTTCACCGCCAATAAAGACAACACCAAAAGGAAACTTGAAATTGAATCCCTTTTGCTGATATTCCTTAAAGGATTCTATGCCAATATAGTCTGGTGTTTTAATCTTAATCCCCAGACCATCATTTATCAGTTTCTCATAGTATTGAATAATATCAAGTTCCGAAAGCTCTATTAATGTCTTTTTCAGGCTGTAATCCTGGAAGATATTAAGTGGTCCTTTATTACATCCAATATAATATTTTGCCAGTCTGTTTTTACGGGCATAGTATATGCCTTCAGGAGATTTTTCTCCAAGCATCAGGTCTAAAAAGATATCAAACTCAGGCTCTTTATCCTTTGATAAATGGTTGCCAATCAATTGCGGAGTATTACGGATCCTTTGAATGCATTCTTTCCATAATAAATTGGGTTTGCTTTCTTGCGAAAGAATTGGATGATCCATGGGGATTGTAGGGAAAAACCTATTGAGGATAAAATCGTTATAGGTTGATGTCATAATGGTTAAATCATAGCCTTGTTTCTTTAATTCCAACAAAAAGGGAAGGGTTATTATGGCATCCCCGATTCTATCAGACCTATTTACCAAAATCTTTTTAATCTTAATCTGTTTTAGATTCCTGTTTCGAACAGATGCAATTAATTTACCAATACACTTGGTTGTCTTTACAACTAATCTCATTAATTTATTCTTAAATTGAATTTTCCACATTTAAGACACCTGCCCCTTTTCACCATTCAAAACTCTGAATTACTTCTACCCCTTTCTCTTTTGCATATTCAACTACTGTCTCTCTTGCATAATGTGTAACCAAAAGAAGAAATCTTTTTCCTTCACCAAATTTCTTCAATTTTGCCACAAGATCCAGAAAATCATCTATATCATCTTTTCCCAGCTGAGACTTTGCCTCACCAATAATTACTACCTCTGTTCCTTTATCCTCATATACACCATGACTGAAGAT
>MNYI01000018.1 GCA_001873945.1 Candidatus Desantisbacteria bacterium CG2_30_40_21 | reverse complement strand
ACCTTTATTTCTTCTCGCAAAGACGCAAAGATCATAAGGCTCACTTATTTCTTCTCGCAAAGCCACAGAGATCACAAAGACATATGAGATTTTTCTTCTTTTCTGTCCTTTGTGTGCTTTGTGTCTCTGCGAGAAGAAATTCCGATTGCACAGGTCGAAAAAAGGTAGGCATCTAATGCAATTTTCAAGATCAAGTGGAATTTTATTACATCCAACATCCATTCCAGGCAGATTTGGGATTGGGGATATGGGAGAGGGTGCGTATCGATTTGTCGATTTTCTGGCAGGAAGCGGACAGAGGTTATGGCAGATTCTTCCCCTGGGTCCAACGGGTTATGGTAATTCACCCTATAATTCTTTTTCAGCCTTTGCTGGTAATCCTCTGCTTATCAGTCTGGATGAATTGGTCAAGGATGGGTTCCTTCATGATGCAGAGCTGACAAATGTACCTGCATTTCCTGAAAATTATGTTGATTATTCCTTGGTCATAGAGTATAAGATGACTATGCTTTATCGCTCATTTGAACGGTTTAAGAACCATCAAACCCCTGACTTTGAGGGATTTTGTATGGAAAATCAAACATGGTTGGATGATTACAGCTTGTTTATGGCATTGAAGGAATCCTATGGGGGATTGTCATGGAACAAGTGGGACAGGGGTGTATCTTGCCGGAAACCAGAGACAATCCATGAAGTGTCCCAGGAAATGTCCTGTTCGATTTCATTTCATAAATATTTGCAATATTTATTCTTTAAGCAATGGTCAAGCCTGAAGCGATACGCTAACGAAAGACAAATCAAAATAATTGGCGATATTCCCATCTTTGTTAGCTATAACAGCTCAGATGTTTGGTCACAGCCAGAGTCGTTCATGCTTGATGATAAGGGCAAACCAACTCATATTGCTGGTGTTCCCCCTGATTACTTCAGTCGAACAGGACAATTATGGGGAAATCCCCTGTATCGATGGGATATTATAGCACAAAGAGGTTATAGCTGGTGGATCAATCGATTAAAGGTAATGCTAAGGTTGGTTGACATTATTCGCATAGATCATTTTCGTGGTTTTGAGGCTTACTGGGAGGTGCCAGCTAAAGAAAAGACAGCCATAAATGGCAGATGGGTGAAGGGACCAGGTGCTGAGATGTTTACCATAATTGAACAGTCTCTTGGAAAACTGCCGCTTATTGCTGAGGATTTGGGGGTAATTACGCCAGAGGTAGAGGTATTGAGGGATCAATTTGCTTTTCCAGGCATGAAGATACTGCATTTTGCCTTTGGCTCTGGTCCAGACAATCCCTATCTTCCCTATAATTACTCAAAAAACTGTGTGGTGTATACAGGGACACATGATAATGATACTACTATTGGCTGGTTTACAAAAACAAGTAGCAAGGCTGAACGCGAGCATGCCTTAAGGTATCTTGGAAAAACAAAAGCGGACGAAAAACATTGGGAATTTATTCGTCTGGCTTTTAGCTCTGTTGCAGCTATGGCTATTATTCCCCTTCAGGATGTGCTTGGGCTTGGAAATGAGGCAAGGATGAATATTCCGGGAAAGGCTCTTGGAAACTGGGCATGGCGGTATGCTCAGAATATGCTGAATAATGAATGTCAGGAAAGGTTGCGGGGGTTGACAGGGTTGTATGGACGAGAGTAATTGTTGTTATCCCAAGGAGTTGATTGAAAATGAAGACATCCATTTGCCTGCTTTCTGGAGGACTTGATTCCATAGTGGCTATGACTATAGCTGTCCAACAGACAACTGTATTATTGGGTGTTACCTTTGATTATGGACAAAGGGCAAAAAAACAGGAGATAGATGCAGCCAGCAGGGTGTGTGAATATTTGAGAATTCCACATCGCAAGATTACCATAGACTGGTTAGGACAGACAGGTAGTGCAATCCTTCAGCACGGAAGGGATGTTCCAGCGTTTAGTTTTGAAAAAAGCGACCCAATCCAGACGGCTAAGGCTGTCTGGGTACCTAATCGTAACGGTGTTTTTATCAATATTGCTGCCTCCTTAGCAGAGGAGATGGGTGCAGATGTGGTTGTGGTCGGGTTCAACAGGGAAGAGGCAGAAACATTTCCGGATAACAGCCTTAAGTTTGTTCAGGCTATTAATCAATCGCTGCTTTTTTCTACCTTGAGTAAGGTTCAGGTATTGAGCTTTACTCAGGATATGAATAAAAAGGAAATAGTAGTGTTAGGGAAACAATTAGCTGCCCCTTTTCATCTCTTGTGGAGCTGTTATCTGGGCGGGGATAAGATGTGCGGCAGGTGTGAAAGCTGTCAGAGGTGTATTCGGGCATTCAAATCAGCAGGAGTTTTTGAAGTAATACGAGAGAGGTTTGAGGATGAATATGCCCCGTCCCTCTCTTAAAAAATGTTGATCTGTGCAAGCGAGTTTTTTAACACAAATAACGCAAAGATTACAAGGCTCACTTATTTCTCACACAAAGCCACAGAGATCACAAAGACATATGAGATTTTTTTCTTTTTTTGCCCTTTGTGTGCTTTGTGTCTCTGTGTGATAATTTCCGATTGCACAGGTCGAAAAATGTTGCTTTTTTGAAAAATTTAGTGTATACTTAGTGAAAAGCAAGGAGTACTAACTATGGCAAAATCAAAGGTAGCAATCTTACGAACAACACCGGCAACGGTTCTGCATGATTACCATCGACTGATGAACCTTGCTGATTATCAGGATATTCTTCCAAAGGATGTTGACACAGCACTGAAGATAAATATAAGCTGGCACTTTTTTTATCCCGGCTCTTCAACTACCCCATGGCAGCTTGAGGGAGTGATTCGTGCTATGAAGAAGGATGGTTATAATGCTGACCTGATTCATGCCTGTCATAATCGGACAGTGGTTATTGATGCTCATCTGGGTGAGCGAGAGAATAAACAAATTAATGTAATAAATGCTCATGGTCTTAAGAATGTACATCTTTATGAGGGTGAAGAATGGATACATATTCGCGACGCTGTTGGCTCACTGACTGATAAATTCTTGTGCTTAAATGAGGTTTATCCAAAGGGATTTATGATTCCGAAACGGTTTATTGGTGAGAATATTATCCATTTGCCAACCATAAAAACGCATGTGTTTACAACAACAACCGGAGCCATGAAAAATGCCTTTGGCGGGCTGCTGAATGAAAAGCGACACTGGGCACATCCGGTTATCCATGAAACATTGGTTGATTTGCTCATGATTCAGAAAAAAATTCACCGCGGGGTTTTTGCAGTAATGGATGGCACCTTTGCCGGGGATGGTCCTGGACCCCGATGTATGATTCCTCATGTAAAAAATGTTATCCTTGCCTCAAATGATCAGGTAGCCATTGATGCAGTTGCAGCGATGCTTATGGGGTTTGATCCGTTGCGGGATATTAAATTTATTCGATTAGCCCATGATTTGGGTCTTGGATGTGGTGATATTTCCGAGATAGAGATTGTCGGTGATATAGATGCTGCAAAGGAGAAATGGCATTTTGTTGGTCCGTTTAAGAAGATGACCTTTGCCAGCCGAATGCAGCATTTTATTTATTGGGGTAAGCTGAAAAAGCCTGTTGAGTGGACACTTAAGACAATCCTTGCTCCATGGGCATATATAGCCAGTATTCTGTACCATGATGTGTACTGGTATCCAGCCCATCAGGAACGAATATTTGAAATCCTTAATAGCCCGTGGGGCAGATTGTTTCATAATTGGGAGAATATTACTCTGCCGCCAGATGATCTGGATATTTCTGGCTGGAACAATGTTGGAACAGCCCCTGCTAAGTTGAATAAGGAAACCATGAAACTAATCAGTCGATCTTTTAAGGTTCTGGGTACCTGTATTAAAGAAGCACCGGAATTTGGAAATCGCAAGAGGATATTTACCACGAAGACACAAAGGCACGAAGAAATATAAAATTATACGAGTATATTATTGAAGAGGTGATAAAATGAAGATTGAAATACCTGCTATTGAGGGTGGTACACCCGTAAGAGATACCTTCCTTAGCTTTCATCAAGCATTGCTCGGTGAAGAGGAAGAGGCATCTGTTATCCAGACATTAAGATCAGGCTGGCTGACTACCGGACCAAAAACAAAGCAGTTTGAGGCTGAATTTGCCAGATATGCAAATGCTGAGCATGCTGTTGCTGTTAATTCCTGCACAGCTGCCCTTCATCTTTCATTAATTGCTGCAGAGATAGGGGAAGGGGACGAAGTAATTACTACTCCAATGACCTTTTGTGCTACAGCCAATGTTATTGTTCAGGTTCGGGCTACCCCAGTCTTTGTTGATGTGGATCCAGTTACCCTGAACATTGATGTTAATAAGATTGAGGAAAAAATTACACTAAAAACAAAGGCAATTATGCCGGTTCATTATGCTGGCTGCCCGTGTGAAATGGATGCAATACTTGAGATTGCCAGGAAACACAACCTGCTTGTAATCGAGGATGCTGCCCATGCCACAGAAACAGAGTATCATGGCAAAAAGGTAGGCTCTATCGGGGATATGACTGCCTTCTCCTTTTATGCCACAAAAAATCTTACCACAGCAGAGGGCGGGATGTTGACCACTAATTCTAAGGAATTAGAGGAAAGGGTCAGGATATTTGCACTCCATGGCATGAGTAAGGATGCCTGGAAAAGGTATTCACCGGAAGGCTACCAACATTATCAGGTATTATATCCAGGGTATAAGTATAATATGGCTGATATTCAAGCGTCCCTCGGGCTATGCCAATTGGCAAAGATTGAGGGTTTCTTGAAGGTACGGCAGAAATATGTAGCTGCATATGATAATGCGTTCAAGGATATGGATGCCATTATTCGTATTGGGCGAATACCAGACATTAAGCACGCTGAACATCTTTATGTTATCATGGTTAAAACAGAGATGTTGAATGCCTCAAGGGATATGATTCTCTCATGTCTGCAAAAGGAGAATATTGGGGTTAGCGTTCATTTCCAGTCTCTTCATCTCCAACCATATTATCGCCAGCAGTTTGGCTTTAGTGAAGGGGCGTTTCCTGTAACTGAATATGCAGGGGAAAGAATACTTTCTCTGCCGCTTTATCCGGGATTAAAAGAACAGGATGTAGATGATGTAATTAAGGCTGTAAGAAAGGTGGTTGGATATTATCGCCAGTAGTATTTAACAAAGAAGGATTCCCGACAAGCGGGAATGACAGATCACAGAGGGGAAGGATTCCCGACAAGCGGGAATGACAGATCACAAAGGGCATGGACTTCTTGTCCATTCTGGCTTAGCCTGTCCCCGCCTGTCAAAGAATTGCCAGAATCCTGCTTCTCCTTTCCTTGTCATTCCGGCTTGTCCGGAATCCTTCTTTTTATCCGACCACATCTGATGTATTTAACAAAGAAGGATTCCCGACAAGCGGGAATGACAGATCACAGAGGGGAAGGATTCCCGACAAGCGGGAATGACACTGTCAAAGAATTGCCAGAATCCTGCTTCTCCTTTCCTTGTCATTCCGGCTTGTCCGGAATCCTTCTTTTTATCCGACCACATCTGATGTATTTAACAAAGAAGGATTCCCGACAAGCGGGAATGACAGATCACAGAGGGGAAGGATTCCCGACAAGCGGGAATGACAGCTTCTCCTTTCCTTGTCATTCCGGCTTGTCCGGAATCCTTCTTTTTATCCGACCACATCTGATGTATTTAACAAAGAAGGATTCCCGACAAGCGGGAATGACAGATCACAGAGGGGAAGGATTCCCGACAAGCGGGAATGACA
>MNYI01000093.1 GCA_001873945.1 Candidatus Desantisbacteria bacterium CG2_30_40_21 | reverse complement strand
AAGTTGATAGGTTGATAGGTTGATGAGTTTATAGGTTAAAGGAACACAGATTCATAATTCATAAACATTTCCTATCAATTCATCCACTTATCAACCCATCAACTATTCAACTTATCAACTTTTTGTGTTTTCGTGCCTTTGTGGTGAGTAGTTACATTTTATCATATAATTCTTATTGTTGCAACATAAATTTTAGGCATGGCTGCAAAAAAGGTAATACCTATTGTTTCCCTCTCCTAAAAAATCGCAGATCTTTCGCATAACGGCTTGAGGGAATGTCATTATTTGCCGATTATAAAGATAGGGCATAATCGTGTCCGATTTAAGCTAAGGAACAAAACATCATGCACATCCCCTATCTTACAGACAAATACAAGGATATACAACGATTCCAGTTCGTCATAAATGTGCTGCTTAAGCATGGGTTGGGACATATAATCTCAAGGTTGAATCTTGAGCATCACCTTTCTTTTTGGAGACGAATTATTCATCGACCCTCACCAGAGACTCATGAGATATGGCTCTCTGCCCCGGAGCGGTTTCGATTAGCAATGGAGGAGTTGGGTCCAACCTTTATCAAGTTTGGGCAGATTTTAAGCACTCGTCCAGATATAGTTCCGGCAGAATATATAAAGGAATTTGAAAAACTTCAGGATGATATTCACCCGTTTCCATTTTCCGATGTCAGGGATATAATAAAAGGAGAGCTGCATCTTGAAATTGAGGATTTGTTTAAGGAATTTTCTGAGCAACCAGTGGCAGCAGCATCCATTGCTCAGGTTCATCGGGCAGTGTTGCCTTCTGGTAAGCTTGTGGTGGTTAAACTCAGGCGACCCGGAATTGAGGAAATAATAGAGGCTGACTTGCGAATCCTGTTTGCTTTAGCCAACCTTCTGGAAAAACGCATCCCCTCAACCAAACAGTATAATCCTATAGGTATTATCAAAGAGTTTGAAAGAAATATTAAGAAAGAGCTGAATTTTACCAAAGAAGCATATCATATTGAACAATTTCAAAGAAACTTCCAAAATGAGCCAACAATTTGTATCCCAAAGGTTTATTGGGAGGCGACTAATAAAAAAATACTGACAATGGAGGCAATTGACGGCATAAAGATAAGTGATATAAAAAGATTGGAGGAAACAGGGCTTGACCCAAAAATAATTGCCAGAAATGGGGTAAATGCCATCTTAAAACAGGTGTTTATAGATGGATTCTTCCATGGGGATCCGCATCCAGGGAATATCTATGTTTTAGAGGGCAATAGAATCGCCTTTCTGGACTTTGGGATAGTGGGAAGAATAGATGAAAGAATGCAGCAAAATCTATCAGACGCTATTCTGGGTATGTTGCTTAAAAACACACAACAAATCATTGATTGCTTTTGGAGATTAGAGGCAATAGATGAGGATGTTGACAAACGGGCATTAAAGGCAGACTTGGATGCCTTTGTGGAAAGATACTATGAAATACCCCTTGAAAAACTAAAGATTGGATGGATGATGCAGGATGTTCTAGAGATAGCTATCAGAAACAAACTCAAGATATTGCCTGAATTTCTGCTATTAGCCAAAACCCTGATAGTGATAGAGGGTGTGGGATTAATGCTGGATCCCACGCTTGAGATAATTCCCCTTGTCCAACCGCTTGTAAGTTCTGTGGTGAAAAAGAGGCTTGCCCCGAGTAAAATATTTAATGATGTATTAAAATTAACAACAGAATTTGGTTCTCTGATAAAAACCCTGCCCCAGGAAATAGACCTTTTATTGAAAAAACTTCAATCAGGCAGGCTAAAGATAGAGTTTGAGCATCAAGGACTTGGGGATTTGATTAAGGAATTTGATCAGGTAAGCAATCGATTGTCTTTTGCCATGATTGTAGCCGCAACCATCATTGCCTCTTCCCTGATGGTTCAGGCAAATATTGGACCATTTGTTCTCGGTCTCCCATTGCTGGGGTTGATTGGCTTTATTATTTCAGGTGTGTTAGGGATGTTTTTGCTTGTGTTGATTATTATTTCAGGGAGATTTTAGAAGAGATAACTACGAAATACGCGAAATACGCGAAAAATCCTACTCATTTTCTTATTGACTTCAAACCTCAACTTTGCTATAATACAATAGGATAGAAAAATATCACTTACAAAGGAAAATACAGGAATACATCCCATATTTTCAGCCCAAAATCACGGAGGAAATACATGCCAAAAACAATGGAATTATTCGTTCAACCTATTGTGCCGCAAAGAATTATTCGGCTGAGTGAAATAGCTTATAATCTCTGGTTTTCATGGAACCCGGATGCCTTGATGCTTTTTTCATCTATTGATAGTAAGCTCTGGGAAAAAATAGGGCATAATCCGGTTAAATTTCTGAAAGAGGTAAGCCAGCATAAATTGGAAAAGGCAAGTAATGACAGAACATACCTCATGGAATACAACAAGGTAATGGCTGCTTTTGACCATTACCTTTCTGAAACAACTACATGGTATGACCATCGGTTTGAGGGAAGGGATGAAATTATTGCCTATTTCTCGGCTGAATATGGTATCCATGAGTCATTGGGGATATACTCCGGAGGGTTGGGCATATTGTCCGGGGATCATTGCAAGGCAGCCAGTGACCTTGGGCTTCCATTTGTAGCCATAGGCTTCCTCTATCGACATGGGTATTTTTCCCAAAAAATAAATGCTCATGGCAATCAGATTGTTGAATATATCGATAATGTCTTTGAAGAAATGCCTATCCTTCGCGTAAATAATAAGGATAATGAGCCATTAACCATAACCGTAAATATAGCTGACCGTAAGGTATTTGTAAATATCTGGGAGGCAAGGATAGGCAGGATACCTCTTTACCTGCTTGATGCAGATACCCTTCTTAATGATGAAAAAGACAGGCTGATAACATATCAACTCTATGGTGGAAATTTAGATATGCGTATCTGTCAGGAAATAGTTCTGGGTATGGGTGGCGTGCAAGCACTTAGAGCATTGGATATAAAGCCAACTGTGTGGCATATGAACGAAGGGCATTCTGTGTTCATGGGATTGGAACGCATTCGTAATCAGGTTAAAAACAATGGATTAAATTTCCATGAGGCATTGGAGGTAGTTCGTGCTAAAACAGTCTTTACTACCCATACCCCGGTACCAGCCGGGCATGATGCCTTTCCTCTGGAGATGATGGACCATTACTTTCATCAATATTATACGGATGTTGGCTTGAGTCGGGACGAGTTTATGGGGCTTGGGGTTGAGAACGAAAATGGCAAAAAGGTCTTTAATCTTACTTGCTTAGCCTTCAAGATTGCATATTGTACTAATGCAGTCAGTCTCTTGCATGGGCAGATAACCAGTAAGCTCTGGGAACAATTATGGCCAGGTATCCCTGCAGAAGAAAATCCAATTATTTACATTACCAATGGCATTCATACCTTTACATGGATTACACCGCCTATGGCAGATTTTTTTGATCAATATCTTGGACAGGAATGGCGAAGCAATCTTTCCAAACCTGAGTTTTGGCAAAAGATTTATGATACCCCGGATGATATTTACTGGGGGGTACGACAGGATATTAAACGAAAGATGATTGAGGTTATCCGAGCCAATCTGAAGAATCAGCGGATCAGGAATATGTCCTCTACAACCGAGATTAGAGAGGCAGAACATGTCCTCTCCCCTGAGGCGTTAACCATTGGATTTGCCAGACGATTTGCTACCTATAAAAGGGCAAACCTTATTTTCAAGGATTTAGAGCGGTTAAAAAGGATCGTAAATAATCCCAATCGCCCTGTTCAGATTGTTTTTGCAGGCAAGTCTCACCCAGCCGATCACCCTGGTCAGGATATTATTCGACAGATATATAATATCTCACAAATGCCTGAATTTCGTCATCGTATTGTTTTGCTGGAAGACTATAACATTAATATTGCTCGCTGCCTTGTCTCTGGTGTAGATGTCTGGCTGAATACCCCAAGAAGGCCATACGAAGCCAGTGGTACAAGCGGGCAAAAGGTTGCTGTAAATGGTGGGATTAACCTGAGTATTCTGGATGGCTGGTGGGCTGAAGGGTACAAAGAAAAAAATGGCTGGGCAATTGGGGATGAACGGGACTATAATGACCATGCAAGACAGGATACGGATGATAGTAATTCTCTATACTCCTTGCTTGAGGAAGAAATAATTCCCCTCTATTATCAGAAGGGGGAAAGGGGTTATTCCCCTGGATGGGTAAAGATGTCAAAGGAGTCCATAAAAACCATAGTGCCAATATTTAATACAGACAGAATGGTCAGGGAATATATGCGAAAGTGTTACATCAAAGCCTCTGATTCAGGTAAGAGACGGCTGCCAGATAACCATTTTATTGCTAAGGAATTGGCAGCGTGGAAAAAGAATATTATTCGTAACTGGGGTGCTGTTGGATTATCCATGCCAGATAGCCATGACTCACAGATGGTATTTGGTAATTCCTCATTAATTGAGGTGGTTGCCAATCTTGGGGGGCTGGGGCCAGGGGATGTAGCGGTTGAACTTTATGTTAAGGATAATGAAGGCATTGTCCTCCCTTCGCTAACAATGACGGTTGTCCATGAGGGGAGAGTGGCAGAAGGCAGAATGAAGACAGCACAGGCTACAGGGGAATATTGTTATCAGGCAAAATTCCATCCACATGATAGTGGACGATATGCTATATCCATTCGTATCATTCCTTATCACCCGGAGTTGTTGCATAAGCATGAGATGGGATTGTGTAAGTGGCTGTGAATGTGATGCAAACATCCTTGCTTGCAAGTGTAAAATATCAAGCTGGAAGCTTGAATTACTGTAATAGGAGATTAGAAGAATGATTGTTAAGGGTATATATCGTGGTAAGTCTATTGAATTACTTGAACCTGTGGATGCTAAACAAGGAATGGAAGTAGAGGTAATCTTTTCTAATGCAGCAGAAATTTCCTTTATTAAATCTATGCATCAGGAAATTAATCGCATGAATAAAGGTTTTGCTTTAGGTGGTGGACATTATTACCAAAGGCGGGATGAACTTCATGAACGATAATTGGTTTATTGATACTAACATCTTAATATATGCTTATGATAAAGAAGCAGGGAGTAAACATCAAATTGCAAAGGAAATTATTACACAATGTTGGGAACAACGCATTGGTGTAATTAGTGTACAAGTTCTTTGTGAGTTTTTTGTTCGTGTAACCCGGGTGAGTAGTATAATTATTGATGTAGAAGAAGCAGAATCTATAGTGCATAATCTAATAATGAATTGGCGTGTAATTTATCCTGATAGCATTCTTGTTATGGAAGCAATTCAGGGATGGAGAAAACATCAATTCTCATTTTGGGATGCTTTTATTTGGGCATCAGCAAAGAAAGCAAGAACTCAACGACTTTACAGCGAAGATTTTCAACATAAACAGATTGTTGAGGGTGTCCAGTTTGTTAATCCCTTTATTGCTGGCAATGAAGGTATCATTTGTGGATAAAAAAATATACGAGGAGGTGCAAGGTTATGAGGCTAGAAGCAGCCGTAGGATATTGTCAGGGAGAAGAGGATTCCTTTGCCGCGGGGATAAAAGCAGCCAGTGTGGCATTAGAAAAGACCAATGGTCGGGCAGATGCAGTGTTTGTTTTTGGGGCAATCAAGTATGATCAGCAAAGGATGATTGATGGTATAAACTCAAAGGTAAAGGATGCTGTTCTTGTTGGTTGTTCCACAGACGGAGAGATAGTCACAGATGGATATATGGAGGACTCTGTTTCATTGATGGTATTGAATTCAGATGAGTTCTCGTTTTCTGTAGGGTATGGATTAAATGCTCATCAGGATGCTCAAAAAACTGCTCAGGATGCTATTAACATGGCTCTTGGACATCTTGAGGGTAAATCCCCTTCCATTTGTTTCTTGTTTGGTGATGGAACAAAGGCAAATGGGGTTGATTTGATTGAGGGTGCTAAGACTGTTTTAGGTAAAAAGTTTCATATTGTAGGCGGTCTGGCTGGGGATGGGTTCAAATTTGAGAAAACATACCAGTATTGCAATAATCAGGTTATAACCAACGGCGGGGTTAGTCTTTTAATCACTGGCGATATAACCGTTGCTACCGGTGTGAAGCATGGATGGACATCTATTGGACGGGAAAGAATAGTGACTAAAGCACAAGGAAATGTAGTTTATGGGCTTGATGGGGAGAGTGTTTTCAAGATTTATGAGGATTATCTGGGTGAAAGGGCAGATGAATTGCCTGGCGTGGCTTTTGAGTTTCCATTTGGGATAATTGATAAAAACAAACAAGAGTATCTTCGTTGTCCGGTTGGAATAGATAAAGAGCTGGGGACAATAACCTTTGCTGGAGAGGTTCCTGTGGGGGCAATTGTCAGGATGACTACTGGAACAACCATTGATGCCATTAAGGCTGCCAGAGAGGCATCTGAGCATGCCCTGTCAGGATTGGGACAAGGGGTAACCCCGGCTGCGATATTTATCTTTGATTGCTGTGCCCGCAAAAAGGTCTTTGGTCGCAGGACACAAAAGGAAATCGATGCCATACAGGGCGTTTTGGGTGAAAAGGTACCCATGATAGGCTTTTATACCTATGGGGAAATTGCACCGGTTGTAGAGGGAACAGGGACTGGTACTATTGGAACCAGTGCTTTTCATAATTTGACGGATGCTATTGTAGTTTTTGGGAAGTAAGGAAGAAATTTACCACGGAGGCACGAAGACACGGAGAGAAATGGAGGCATGGGAATTAAGTCGTCAAGATGGGTTGTAATTCTCTGTGCCTCCGTAACTCCGTGATGATGAGGATTTATTATGGAAACTATTGTTTTATTGACCAAAGATAAAAAGTTGAGGGCTGTCGTAGAAAATAATTGCAACCAGCAAGGATTATCGGTTCAGTTTCCCTTGACCATTGAAGAATGGAATGAACAGCTTCAGAACAACAACGGTAATCTGGCTATACTTGACTTAGATAATTGCAGGGCAGATGATATCAGAGGTATTCCTGCTATTATTATTGGACAACCAGCTACTATCTTTAATAGAATTGACCTTATAAAACAATGTGAGGATATTATCCCTAAGCCTGTTATGCCAGAGGTCTTAATCTTTAAGCTGAATAAGGTTATCGAAAAACTTAACCTGTCTGAGGAATTAAAAAAATACCAACAAAAGATTAAAAAATTAGATATAGAGGTAGAGACTGCCTATAATGAATGGGAAAAGATCGATCGTGTCCTGAAAGCCTCTCTTTTGGAGACTGAAAAGGACCGGAATAACCTGAAGGAGCTCAATCAGCAATTAGAAAAATTAAACAAGATGAAATCCGAGTTTTTAATCACAATTTCCCATGAACTCAAAACCCCGCTTTCTTCAATCAAGGCTTTTAGTGAAATCCTCTTAAATGATAAGATTGACAAGGCAGAGACACTGGAATTTTTACAGATTATCAATATTGAAAGTGATAGACTGGACAGGTTGATTAATAACCTCTTGATGATGTCTTGTATTGAAACAGGCAAAATATGCTGGAATATGAAGGCTGTATCCATAAATAAGATTATTGAAAAAGCTGTGGCTACCATGCAGATGGATATAAAGGAAAAGGAACTGAGATTAGAGATAAATGTTTCCCCTGACATTTCTGATATCTATGGAGATAAAGAAAAATTGGTCAATGTGGTGGGCAATCTCTTAAGCAATGCAGTTAATTTCAGCACCTCAGAAGGAACAATAAGGCTTAATGCTACAGAACTCTTGATAGAGAATAGAGGGCTTGAGGTCTGTGTGTGTATTTCAGATACAGGGGTCGGGATTAAAATTGAGGAACAAGAAAAGATATTTGATAAATTCTATCAGATAAAAGAGGATATCTTAATAGATAAACCCAAGGGTATGGGACTTGGGCTTGCTATTTGCAAAGAAATAATTGAGCATCATGGCGGCAGGATATGGGTGGAAAGCCAGTTTGGTAAGGGTAGCAGCTTTAGCTTTAGTTTGCCTGTTGGTGTGGAATTGTAGGGACAGGGGGAAACATTCAGGAATCAGCTATAGTCAACAATTCTCATTTTGGATAACCGAACATAACAGAGATAAGGAGGTTAATATGTTGTTTTCTAAAAGGCTGGCATTTATTGGTGCCGGAAATATGGCTGAGGCATTGATTCAGGGGATATTAGATGCATCGCTACTGAAAAAGGATGAAATGATTGCTTCTGATGTAACTCAAAGCAGGGCAACCTATGTGCAGGAAAAAACAGGGGTTATCGTTTTGGCTGAAAATGCTCAGACAGCCAAACAGGCAGAAACAATTATTCTGGCTGTCAAGCCACAAATGATGCGTGCAGCAATTAAGGAAATAGCCGGAGTTCTGTCACCAGAGCAGTTGGTTATCTCTATTGCCGCCGGGGTAAAAACAAATACGATTGAAGGGTACTTAACGCAACCGTTGCCAGTTATCAGGGTCATGCCTAATACCCCTGCCATGGTTGGATGTTCTGCTACAGCTATCTGTAAGGGCAAATATGCCAATGATGATCATCTGAAATGGGCAATAAAGATATTTGAGGCTGTAGGATTCGTAGTGGTGGTTGATGAAAAACTGATGGATGCAGTTACTGCTCTTTCAGGTTCTGGGCCAGCGTATATTTTTACTATTATTGAAAGCCTTATTGATGCTGGGGTTGAGTTGGGACTCCCACGGGATATTGCTTGCGGGCTTACTATTCAAACGGTAAAGGGGGCAGCCATTATGCTGGAAGAGACACAAAAGCATCCGGCTGTACTCAAAAATATGGTTACTTCCCCAGGCGGGACAACTGCCGCAGGATTGCATGCCTTAGAAAAAAATGGACTACGAGTAGCAATACTTGAAGCCATTATTGCTGCAGAAAATCGGGCAAAGGAGTTGGGATAATGTTTGTACTCGGTGAATTAATAGGAAGTTTGTCCATGATAATAGGCATGATATTCAAAATGATTTATTTTGTTTTAGTCATAAGGATGTTGCTTTCATGGGTAAATCCAGATCCATATAACCAGATAGTACGAATAATCTATCGTGTTACTGAACCAATCCTTGCCCCATTTCGACGAATTATTCCTTCAATGGGTATGGTAGATATATCACCTATAGTGGTTTTTTTCTTGCTAGCATTTATTGAGAGGTTTGTGATGGGAGTATTATTTCAGATTGGTAATAGGATAGGAAATTGAACTATGTAATTACACAGCATGGCGAGGGAGAAGTAAACTGATGGATATGGGATGTGTCCCTCAGATTAAACACCACCTGAGTAATTACTATTTTACACTAAACGAAAGGAGTACGATTATGGAATTTTTAGATGTCAAAACGGATTTTGCCTTCAAAAAGGTATTTGGCTCCGAAGGAAGCAAGGATATTTTGATAAGCTTTCTAAACTCTATCATTGATTTCGAAGAAAATGAAAAAATAGTTGATTTAACCATCGTTGATCCCTATCAGATACCCTTGATTAAGGGAATGAAGGATACCTTTGTTGATGTTAAGGCAAAACTGTCAAACCATAAAAATGTTATCATTGAGATGCAGGTGCTAAATGTAGAAGGATTTGAACAGCGGGTTCTCTACAATGCAGCTAAGGCATACTCATCTCAGTTGCAAAAAGCACAAGCCTTCATTACCCTGGAGCCTATCATTGCCCTGACCATTACCGATTTTGTCATGTTTGAAGAGGTAGACAATGTCATCACCTACTTCAAGTTGAGAGAAAAGAATACCTTGATAGAATACAACAATGAGATAGAATTAATCTTTATTGAGCTTCCAAAGTTTAAGAAGAATGAAGAGGAAATATTCTCAATAACAGACAAATGGATATACTTCATCAAAAACGCAGGGACTCTTGAATACACCCCAAAAACACTGATAAAGGAAGTTGAAATAGAGAAGGCATTTGAGATAGCAAACACTGCTGGTATGAGCAAAGAGGAATTGGAAGCACAATTCAAGCGACATGACTTCATCTATCTTCAGAAGGGTGCTATTGAATTTGCATTAAAACAAGGTAAAAAAGAAGGCAGAGAAGAAGGCAGAGAAGAAGGCAGAGAAGAAGGTAAAAAAGAAAAAACAATAGAAATAGCAAAGAGTCTTCTGCGACTGGAGATTGATATTGAGAAAATATCAAAGGTTACTGGTTTAACCACAGATGAGATTGAAGAGATTGGATAAGGAAAGGTATCATGGAATACCAGAAATTCATCAGATGAAGAGGTTGCTTCCGGGGTCTATGTCTATTGTGTAATAGATAAAAATGGCAGAAAGACAACAGGTAAATTGGCTATTATCAGGTGGGAAATTTTTAGATGAAAACATTGTATTTGAATATAAAACTCCAGCCATCAGCCTCAAAAAACGAGATTGTTGGACAGGAGGGACAGTTCATACGGGTACGCGTTCAAAGCCCGCCGGTTGACGGCAAAGCAAACAAGGCATTAATAAATCTTCTGGCTAAGGAACTGGGTGTGAAAAAGGCACAAGTATCCATAATCTCAGGTCAGACCTCACGGATGAAAAGGGTGCAGGTTCAGGTAGAGGATGGGGCATAGTTGCCGGAATGGACTGGATTCTTGCCGAAGTTTACCCTCGTGGAGCTTGTCCTCACGAAAGTGGGAAACGGGGGCATGAATGACGCGTTGTTCCATCTATCTCATGCGTCCCACAAACCTTTTAGCATATTCATCATCTGGCTTAAGCTCAAGTACCTTGAGAAATTCATTCAGTGCTTCCTGATATTGTTGCTGCTGATAATACAAAGAACCGAGATTGCGATGGGTATCCACATTATTTGGATCAATTCGGATTACTTCCCGACATTGGGCAATAACCAGACCAATCCTTTTTTGCTGGTAATAGATACGGGCAAGATTGGTATGAGCATCCAGATTGTCAGGTGAAATACCGACAACTGCCTTAAGATATTTCTCTGCTGTATCATCCTTTTTCTGGCTCATATAAACTTGAGCTAACTTGCTTAAGAATAATACATTATCAGGGATAATTCTTAAGCCCTCTTCCAGAACAGCGATAGCCTCATTGAATTTATTTTGTTTGATATAAATATTTGCTGTCTTGTCCCGAGCCTCGCTGAACAATGGGTCAATGACAAACATTTTTTTATAAGTCTTCAGTGCATTATCAAGCATTCCCTTTTTTTCATAAGACATACCCAACAGGTTGTAAAAATTGCTTTCTAATGGATAAATTTTATTTATCCTTTGTGCCTCGCCAATAGCCAGTTCAATATTCCCCGGCAGTTTAT
Source organism: Candidatus Desantisbacteria bacterium CG2_30_40_21 (assembly GCA_001873945.1). GTDB lineage: Bacteria > UBA9089 > CG2-30-40-21 > CG2-30-40-21 > CG2-30-40-21 > CG2-30-40-21. The sequence goes on along the minus strand of MNYI01000093.1, from coordinate 11,477 downwards.
CAGCCGTATCCAGATAGGCATGGATTATATATTCGTAGTAGAGCTTTTCCTTTGGATTAAGGGACAGGGCATTCTTGAACGAGTCAATAGAGGCTGTCTTCTCACCTGACCAGTACAGCTTTGCCCCTTGATTATATTCCATATCCGCCCTGTACCAGGGAAAAGTTGTTTTGATTAGACAGAATGTCAGTCCAGCAATCAAGATAACAATAATAGGACTAACTGTCATCTTAATATTATATGCCTGCCGAGATGAGATTAACCCGGCAACGCAGCCAGCCATGATAAAGAATAATGCCGTACTGGGCAATATCCAGAAGCAGAATTGATTTTGTACAAAATATCCCAATCCACCAGAAAGGATAGCTATGGCAAATATGGATTCTTTCCTTGCGGGCATTTCCTTAATAACCCTCAGACAGACCCTTATGAAAACAAATAAAAACCACAAATATGCCAGAACCCCTGATATTCCCTTGGTTATCGCCAGATCTATGAGATCATTATGTGCCCTGTCCGGACGGCCATATTCCCCACCCTCATTTCTTATTAAATCCAGAGAGCGATATTTAGAATAGACCATACCAAATGTTTCCGGACCAGTACCAAGTAAGGGATAATCCTTGACAATACCTATGGCATCCCGCCACATAAAGACACGACTGGCTGCCCCGCCAGCAAGTTTTGGAGATTTTTGCTCACCAACTGCCTCTGTAGAGACTGTTTGCATAAAGCGTTTCAATGGTGATAGCTCTGGATTCAGGAAAAAATAAAGGCTGATTACCGCAATAGACACGATAAGTAATATCAATCTTGGTCTTACAGATTGATCAAGTCTTTTTCGGATTAATACCCCAAAAACAATACATGAAACCACAAAGCCTAAGAATGCCCCTCTGGTATTTGCCACAAATATCCCGGACAATATTAACAGGCTGGCTAAACCAGAAAACCATGGCATCATTCTGAATATGAGCTTGCTCCCTGACCTCTGTCCCCTGACACCTGACCCCTTTTTGCCTGACCCCTGTTTCCCCCCCACTCCTTTCATCAGGTATCCAGCCAATGCCAGAGGAAAAACCGTAGCCACGAATGCCCCAAAGTAGACAGGATTGCCAAAGGTAGAGATAACCCTGCTTGTGCCATACTCTCGCCATCCTATAAGGTCAATGTGCAAATGTTGAAGGAGTCCGTACAGACTAACCACTGCCCCACTAAGAATGGCTATCCCCAAAATTCTTAAGATTGCTCCTCGATCAATAAAGTTTGCTACAATATAAAACAACAAGAGATAATTAATGAAGCTAACCAGTCCCTCATATCGATAGTATGCCCCCCAGAAGCTAAGATATGGGCATACAGAAAAGATAGTGGACAATATTGCTATTAGTAAGAAGATAAAAAGCGGCAGATCAAAAGGGGTGTGATAGAATTTAATCTCTTTTGTTACAAAGGATCGTATCAATAGCCCACAAAGGCAGGTAAGGGTAAATATCTGCATCATAGCCAGCTTGCCCAGCATTACCCCGGACAAACGGGTATCTACCCACCATGGCACAAGAAAGATAATAAGCATCAAGCTGCCTTCGATTATAAATTGACAATATTTAGCCAATGTCTCAGCCTTCATTTAATCCTCGCTGTTCCTAATTGCCCTATCCCCAATATCCTTCCTGACATGAGCATCCTCAAAATGTATCAGATTTACTGCTTTATATGCCAGATTTTTTGCCTTAAGGAGATCCTCTCCACAGGCAACAACATTTATCACCCTGCCACCGGATGTGACTATTTGTCCATCTTTCATATCCGTTCCAGCATGAAAGATGATAACGGACTTTATCGATTCTGCCTCATCAAGCCCTGTAATCTGCAGATTCTTTTTATACGATGCCGGGTATCCATCAGAGGTCATAACCACGCACAGGCTGGAGGCTTGTTTCCATTTTATAGTAATCTCGTGCAATCTGTGTTCAATACAGGCAAGCATAATATCAACAAGGTCAGTGTCCAACAATGGAAGTATCACCTGACACTCAGGGTCACCAAATCTGATGTTATACTCTAAAACCTTTATCCCGCCAGGGGTAAGCATTAATCCAAGATACATAACCCCAATATATTTTCTGCCCTCTTCCTGCAACCCCCGGAGCGTAGGTTCTAAAATATCCTTTTGGATAAGATCATATAGCTGTGGTGTCCACCTTGGATACGGGGCATAAGCACCCATACCACCGGTATTTGGTCCTATATCATGATCAAAAACTCGTTTATGGTCCTGAGCTGATACCATCTGAACCGCTCGCTCTCCATCGGTAAAGGCAAGAACAGACACCTCTTCCCCGATTAGACATTCTTCAATAATAATCTGTGCCCCTGCCTCGCCAAACGAATGTTCAACCATAATCTTATTAATAGCAGCAACTGCCTCCTCAACACAGCTGCAAATTATCACACCCTTGCCCGCAGCCAAGCCATCAGCCTTGATAACCACAGGCATATGAGTATTTCTCACATACTCTACAGCACCTTGAGCATCCTTAAAGACTTGAAATTTTGCTGTGGGGATAGAATTGCGAGACATAAACCTTTTGGCAAATACCTTACTTGCCTCAAGAATAGCCGCATCCTTTGATGGACCAAATATTTTTAAGTCTGCCTCCTGAAAATAGTCAACAATACCGTCTGCCAACGGTGACTCTGAACCCACAACAGTCAGGTCTATTTTATTATTCTTGACAAAATAGATTAATCTCTGGATATATTCTGAAGAACCAGGGATAATAGGGATACATTCTGCTACTTGCTCTATTCCAGCATTACCCGGGGCACAATAAATAGTGTCCACGAGCTTGCTTTGTTTAAGTTTCCAACAAATGGCATGCTCCCTGCCGCCTGAACCAATAACCAATATTTTCATTTTCCCTCCGTAATAAAATAGCACACGGATAACACGGATACTACGGATTCTCGCGGATAACAAAATCAGTAAGTATCCGTTAAATCCGTGTTATCTGTGTGCTATTTGTTTATCTGCATCTTTATTATCTTAACCATTTGCCCCGCTATTTTTGCTGCACTTGTATTAGGACTACATTCAATCACCTTTGAAAAACTACTTACAGCCTCGCTGAACATATCCTTGATACAATATGCAACCCCTAAGCCAAGGTAGATATTATCATCCTTCTTTTTTATGCGTTCATATATTTCGATGGCTTCATTAAGTTTACCATTTTGTAACCGATTTAAGGCAGGGTCATTTTTTATCCTATCAGTATACATTGGCAGGTTGAGACATTTAGTTAGATACGGAAGTAATTCCTCACACTCATCAGATACGCTTACAGGAAGGTATTCGATAGCTGCGCCTCTTTTATCTACAAGAATATAGAGTATCCCCAGCCATTTATAAACAAAGGAAATCGTCTCCTCATCATGGATACTGTCAGCTGCTTTTAGATAATGGTGAATGGCTAAGGAAAGGTCTCCACTTTTTCTATAAGTATCAGCCATAGCTAAGTAGGGCTCCTCAGCCGTTGCATCCAATTTTAATACCCGTTGATACATTTCGATAGCTGCCATATATTTCCCAAGATCTGCATAATTGTATCCTGCATCCATCAAAGAATTTATCAGCAGCAACTTTTTTATTTTTTTGCTGACTACCCTTTGTTTGTCTGGTTTTTCAAGACCATAGAGCCTTTCTAATGTCTGAAGAGAAATGGTATCTGAATTATCAAGTTTTATCGCTTCCTCAAGCAAGGAAATTGCTTTGGAATGGCTACCTTTTTCTGCGTATAGTTGTCCAATAATACACACTAACTCCTTTCGAGGTATACCCAATCCAATAGCTTTTTTAAACAAATTAATAGCCTTATCTTTTTCATCTTGCTCAAGATAGATATACCCAAGCTCTTGAGCAAGCATCCCATTTTGAGGATATGTGCGGAAGAGTTCCTCATAGGTAAAGATTGCCTCAGATTTAAGTGCCTTTTTGAGTAATACGAAAAGCTGGGGATTCCTGGGGGTGGTCATCAGCTGTTGCTTTATTTGATCAATCGCCAGATGACATTTCTTTTCTTTTATGCTTGCAGCAATCTTATCAATCGGACTATTAGCCTCTCCTGCAGCAAAGGCTAACCTTGAACAGCAAAGAATAATCAGAACAATCAGGATATTTTTCATCTCTCTTATCTTTAGCCTCCCTTATATCCCTTAAATAATATCACAAATAGACAGGCATGTCAATAATTTTGTTTGATATTTTTTATGTTTGTGGTATAATTGGCAGAAGTTGATATTGGTTTAATCCGGATAACCTCAACATAGAATGTATAGCTGTTCATGGCTTGAAATTGGGAGAAGAAAAAGAGACCTGATTTCTAATTTCAGCGTTCCGTGAATACTTATATGAGGATATAATGCCAAAAATATATGACAATATTGAAAACCAGCTTTTAAGTGGACTGGCTGACACATTAAATCTCTCCAAACGCGGTGGATGATATTTTCAAATATCCGCTTAAAGAATTTGCACGGGACACACTAAACCGCCAGCTCAAAGCAGGCATATCGGATGATGATCTGGCAAACCTTGTGGTATCACTGCGGGACGACGATAAACTGTGTATTACGGATAATGAAGAACAGGTGAACCGTTTGCCGCAGATTATTTGCTCTATGGGGATTAAGAATTATGAAAGGGGGACACGGAGTGGAAAAGAATAACTCAATTATTCCGCCCCATGGCGGCTATCGTAAGCTGAAAACTTTTCAACTCGGTCAACTTATTTATGATGTTACCGTGCGTTTTAGCGACCGCTATATTGATAAATATTCTCGCACACGCGATCAGATGGTGCAGGCTGCCCGTTCAGGGGTTCAAAATATCGCCGAAGGAAGTCAGGCTTCCGCCACTTCAAAGAAAACCGAACTAAAACTGACCAGTGTTGCCCGTGCAAGCCTCGAAGAACTAAGGCTCGATTACGAAGATTATCTCCGCCAGCACAGGCTTAGGTTATGGGAAAAAGATGAGCCTTTGCGAAAAGAGCTTGTCGCTCAAAAATGCGTTACTTCTGATGATGTGGCGCGGTGGGTTGTGCAGGTGAAGAAGGGAGTCTATGGACCTTATGGACATAATGGACATGATGGACGATATGAGGAAATATCGGCAAATGCTGTGCTTGTGCTGATAGGTGTAGCATGTAGCCTTCTTGATCGGCAGATCGCCAGCCTTGCCAGCAACTTTACCAACGAAGGCGGATTTTCAGAGCGATTGTACCGTGTTCGTTCACAAACAAGGAGAAACCAATTATGACCCAATTGTCTATTCAGTCCATACCGTCCATACTGTCCATTCCGTCCATTTCAAAAACCGAATTTTCCGCACAGCTTTTCTTTGCAGCCGGGAAATACCCGCTTCAGTGGTGCTCAAATGCTATGACTGGGCAATTAAGCAGCGGGAGAAAGGCAACTGTGTTATCAGCGGTTTCCATTCTAAAATTGAAAAGGATGTGTTTCATTATCTGCTGGCGGGAACACAGCCTGTTATTATGACTCTGGCACGGGGAATGAAGGAAAAAATCGAGCCGGAATTGAAAGCGGCAGTTGATGCCGGAAGGTTATTGATTGCTACGCCGTTTGAAAACAGTGTCCAACGAGTTACGGCAGAAACCGCGGAAAGAAGAAACCGGTTTATGATTGAATTGGCTGATGAAGTTGTTATCGGGTTTGCCAGTAAGGGCGGGATGCTGGAACGACTGATTGTAGAGGTTAAAGGTAAGGTAATCGTTCAGGTGTAAGTTAAGGGAAAGAGGGAAAACGGGAAAGAAAACTTGAACGGTTACCCCTTTTTATACTTTTTTAGGAGGAACCATGGAAAATTTAGAACAAGCCTTAATAATAACCCTCCTTGTTTTAGTCATGATTATGCTTGTGGATTACATTGAGGTTTTAACACGGGGAAGGTTAAGCATATTGATGAAGGGTGGACACTTTCGGCAATATATTATCTCCTCAGCTATTGCTACAACACCCGGGTGCCTTGGTGCCTTTATGAATGTCTCTTTTTATATTCATGGGCTTTTAAGTTTTGGGGCACTGACAGGAAGCATGATTGCTGCCTCCGGGGATGAGGCATTTGTCATGCTGGCAATGTTTCCCGGACAAGCCTTAACTTTGTTTGGCATCCTTTTTATCTTAGGCATTGTATTTGGCTGGATAATTGACAAATTAGCACCACTCTTAAGAGTTAAGCCTTGCCTTGCATGTAAATTATCTGAATTGCATCTGGATGATAAAGGATGTAAACCCCTTAATTGGAAAGATGTTTGGGAACACCTCAGACAGATTAGCCTTGTCAGGTTTCTCTTGTTATCTATATTCTTGATATTTTTCCTTATGTTGATTGGTGGGGTTGTAGCTGCAGAAGCGAGTACCATAGAAAGAGGAGCGATTATTGCGGTCATTCTCCTCGCATTATTTATTATATTAACTGTTTCCGAGCATTATCTTGAGGAACATATCTGGAATCATATTATCAAAAAGCATTTATGGCGGGTATTTTTATGGAGTTTTCTTGCCTTAGTTGTAGTAGATATAGGGCTTAAACACTGGAATTTAGAATCATTTGCACAGACACATATGGTCTGGATAATCTTTATTGCTGCCTTAGTTGGCATAATCCCTGAATCAGGCCCGCATCTTATTTTTGTAGTAATGTTTAGTCAAGGGATTATCCCTTTTTCTGTGCTTCTGACAAGTGCCATTATTCAGGATGGTCATGGTATGTTGCCCCTGTTATCTTATGCACCAAAGGATGCTGCATTAATAAAAATGATAAATATTGTTATTGGTTTGAGTTGTGGATTGATACTGTATTTGATGGGATTTTGAGGTAACTTGGTTGTAACTACTTACCACTCAAGACACAAAGAAACAAAGGTTCACAGTAACTACTTGAGTATGGCTATATTGGACAGAAAAAACTACGAAATACGCGAAAAACTGCGAAAATTAATAATCAGAAGGAATTTGTGAATCAGAATTTTTCGCGTTTTTTTGCGATTTTCGCAAGTTATCTCTTGATAGCTGAGTAATTACAAATTATTAATATATTTTACTTGACTTTTTTTCTATTCTATGATAATATAAATACAAGAAATGGTTGACAAAATATCAAGGAGGTAAAAATCTTTAACAGTTATGGTACTTTTAATGTCTTTCGTGGAGGATTGGAACGACAATCTTGTTTATCTGTCTCTAAAGAAACATTATTAGACCGAATTTACCTAAGTTCAGGAGGAAAGAAAGAATGGGAAGTAGAATGTATGTAGGAAACCTCACATATTCTGTGACAAATGAGCAATTGAGAGAATTGTTCTCTGCTTATGGAGAGGTCAGTCAAGTAAATATTATTGAGGGTAAGGGCTTTGGGTTTGTTGAAATGTCAACCCCAGATGAAGCAAATAAGGCTAAAGAAGCCTTGAATGGTACCGATTTTTCAGGACGGACATTAAGGGTTGATGAAGCCAGACCACCTAAAAGCAGAGATGAAAGAGGTGGCGGCGGTTATGGCGGCGGTCGAAGTGGCGGTGGAGATAGAGACAGTCAGCCAAGAAGAGAGTTTAGAAGATTTTAATCTCGTAATCCCTTGAGAAAGTGTCAACCATTTTCTTGTTTCTTGGGAAGAGTTCTTCAAAACACAATATATGTCCCACTTGAGTATACAAGTTGAGTTCACAAATTGCGATTCTTTATCAGCAATATTAATGGTAACCGTTCACACCCTCTAAATGACAGCCGTAAGAAGGACAATCTTCGTGCTCCCGTGAACGGTTAAGGGAATCGTCCTTCCTGCCCCCGTGAAATGTTGGAATTTATTACATGTTTCGTTTTCATTTCATCCCTTGTCTACACCAACGAGAGACAAAGGATGCCCGCTTACTGCTACAGTTTATCCATCGTTTTAATCAACCTGATAGGTATTCCAGCTACAACCTGATTATCAAGAACATCTTGATTTACAAAACTACAGGCACCAACAACAGAATTTTCACCAACAGTTACGCCAGGCATGACAACGCTATGGCTACCAATCTTACAATTTCTTTTTAATATTACTTTGCCCTTTTTATTATCAATAGTAGAAACAGAGTAAATGGAGCAATGAGAGCCTATCTGAACAAGGTCTTCAATCACAACCCCATATTTTGCATTAATATATGTAAAGGCACCAATATCTGTCTTGTGCCCCAGTCTTAATTTATCTTTATGTTGCACTATCCAATTGTATTTAGTTAATTCCCCTTCCTTAATCTCTGGATATTCCCAATCTTCAAAACGAGCATATGAATCAGACATTTTTAACACCATCCAAAGCCTAAAATAAATAACCACGAAACACACGAAAATCAATAATCGGACAGAACTTTTTCGTGTTTTTCGTGGTTAATCCTAAAAATCGTAAATCATGCCATTGTTGAGCATAAATCAGGAATTCTGCATCTCCAGCAACATTCTCCTCCCCTCACCCATAGCCTCCTCAATCATTTCAGGTTTTGTCCCACCTGCCTGAGCAATATCAGCCCTGCCGCCGCCATTGCCGCCAGTAATAGCTGCTATCTGTTTAATCAACTTGCCGGCATGTATCTGATTGGTCAAATCCTGACTGACTTTAGCTAACCAGAATACCTTGCCATCGACAATAGAGGCAAGAATAATTACCGCTGATTCCATCGTATCCATCAATAAGTCTGCGGTTTCCCGAAGCATATCCTGTTCCGTATTGTCAAGCCTGATAATTACTGCCTGTATGTTGCCAATCTTTATAGCAGCATTTACCAACTCACCAATCTTACCCTTAATTAATTCACTGTTAAGCCTTGTTAGCTCTTTTTTCTGCTCTTTATTTGTCTTTATAAGCCTTTCTACCCTTGAGGTTATTTCATCCAATGGAGCTTTCAGTAATTGGGAAAGATCCTGATTAATCTCTTGTTGCCTGCACGCATACCTGTATGCACTCATCCCGGAGAATGCCTCAATCCTTCTTACCCCGGATGCTATCCCTATCTCTGCCTTTATCTTAAATAACCCCAACTCACCAGTAGCTGAGGCATGTGTCCCGCCACACAGTTCCAGACTATAATCCCCAATCTTTACCACACGAACCATTTGCCCATATTTTTCTCCAAAAAGGGCCATGGCACCTATCTTTTCTGCCCGGGATCGTTCTATTTCAGATACCTCAACCAACAGGTTTTCCCGTATCTTATTGTTTACCAATTCCTCTATTCTCTGACACTCTTCCCCAGTTAATGGGGAAAGATGACTGAAATCAAATCGCAGATAATCGGATGAGACAAATGAGCCTGATTGTTTGACATGTTTGCCCAGCACCTGCTGTAAGGCAGCCTGAAGCAGATGAGTGGCAGTATGGTTTCTTTGTATTGCCAATCTGGATGAAATATCTACCTGTGCATTTACCGTGTCCCCCTTCTTCAACATACCTTGTTTAATCCTTGCCTGATGAATAATGGTTTTGCCAATAGTAGATTTCTGGGTATCAAGTATCTCTATCTGAACGACTTCATTTGTTAATATTCCCGTATCGCCGGACTGTCCACCGGATTCAGCATAAAAAGGTGTAATATCAAGGACTATCTGGACAACTTCACCCTCTTCTGCCCGCTCAATCAGTGTCTCCCCTTTTATCACATCCAGCACAATTGCCTTAGACTGCATGGATTCATATCCCACAAACTGTATTTCGTGTTCAATAATAAACCCGGCTGATATTTCCTTCTCTTCCAATCCCAGACCTGCGGCTCTTGCTTTTTTCCGTTGGAGAGACATCTCTTCATCAAAGCCCTGCCGATCAATGGAAAGCCCTGCCTCAAGGATTATTTCTTCAGCAAGCATTACTGGAAAACCGTATGTATCATAGAGCTTAAAAAGATCCTTGCCCTGAATGACACCCTCTTCTCTTCTCTTATATCCCTCAATCAATTCTTCCAGAATATTCAATCCTCGTTCCAGGGTAGTAGCAAATTTCTCCTCTTCTTGTTTGATAACCTTGCTGATATGGTCACAATAAGGCAAAACCTCTCCAATGCCTGTGGTTTCGATGACTATTGGTACTAATTGATGCAGGAATGTTCCGTTGAGATTAAGTCGTCTTCCCTGACGAATAGCCCTTCTGATGAGTGATCTCAGGACATATCCACGGCTTTCGTTAGAGGGCAGGACGGCATCAAATATTAAAAAGGTAATGGCTCGCAGATGGTCTGCAATTATTCGAAGGGGTATATTTATATCCTCATCTCTTCCATAAGATACCGAGGCTATCTCTGCCGTAGTTTCAATGATGGGAAAAAGCAGATCACATTCAAAATTTGAATACTTACCCTGAAGAACAGCCGCAAGTCTTTCCAGCCCCATGCCGGTATCAATATTTTTTTTGGGTAAGGGGTGAAGTGTTTTTTCTGTATCACGGTCAAACTGGGTAAATACAAGGTTCCACAACTCTAAAAATCTATCACAATCACAACCCGGTGCACAGCTTTCTTTCAAACAGCCAATCCCTGCCCCCTGATCAATAAGTATCTCTGAACATGGACCACAGGGACCTGTTTCACCCATTGTCCAGAAGTTACTATCTTCTCCAAGTTTAATTATTCTATTCTCTGGCAAGCCAATCTCTTTATGCCAGATATTAAATGCCTCTTCGTCATCCAGATAAATGGTTGCATACAGTTTATCTGCCGGTAGTTTAACCACAGATGTCAAGAATTCCCATGCCCAGGCAATTGCCTCTTGCTTAAAGTAATCTCCAAACGAAAAATTACCCAGCATCTCGAAGAATGTATGATGCCGTGCAGTCTTGCCAACATTTTCAATATCATTTGTACGCAAACACCTCTGGGATGAAACTGCTCTGGTAAATGGCAAGGGAGAAACCTGACCCAAGAATAGCGGCTTAAATGGCACCATCCCGGCAATGGTAAAAAGCACGGTTGCATCATCAGGAACCAGAGAAACGCTTGATTTTATTGTGTGCCCTTTTTTCTCAAAAAAGTCAAGATATGCCTGTCTTATTTCAGAGCCTTTCATATAATATCCTTCACAGTTACCCCATAAACACTGTTTTTAAGTCTATCTCCAAATCCTCAAATATCCCTACCTTAATCTTCTCCTCAGCCGAATACATTTCAGCCCTTGCGTATTTATTCCCATCAAGTTTATAAACAAGTACCGTTTTATCTAATGGGTGAACAATCCAATATTCTTTTACTCCAACTCGTTCATACAGAGCAAATTTCACAGTCATATCTTTTCTGGTTGTTGATGGTGATAATATCTCTATGGCTAAGTCAGGGACACCCTTACATCTTCTACTGTCAATCTTGGTTCTGTCGCATACCACAAGTATATCTGGTTGAACAACTGTCTGGCAATTTTCTTCATTCTCATCATAT
>MNYI01000131.1 GCA_001873945.1 Candidatus Desantisbacteria bacterium CG2_30_40_21 | reverse complement strand
ATGAGAATTGCTGACAGCACCCTATTTTTCTTCTTGACTTTGGCACGAGAATACAGTATAGTATATTTGAATGTATTATGTTATACTCAAGTGGGGCATAAATTGCGTTTTTCGCTGGTCTTAATCAACGATAGCTGTGTTGTTCAGGTGAGCAATAGTTACACTATTGCTCACCTTGCGCGCCATTGCTCTCCTTGATTATCCTCACCCCGAGAAAAATCGCAATTTATGCCCCACTTGAGTATAAAATAAGGTGCTGTCCCCATTTTCCAAAGTAGTTACAATATATGATTAATTCCAAAATTATTGCTACTATCACTCAAATAGCTGAAAAAAATGGACAAGAGGTGTTCCTTGTCGGCGGATATATCCGTGATATGATTCTGGGTATTGCGTCTAATGATTATGACTTTGTGGTTAGCGGGGATGCCCTTGCATTCTCTCAAGCTGTTGCTACAGCCATTGGCGGACGACTGATTATCATGGATCAGGAAACACAAACCACAAGGATTATTTGCCGGGAGGCATTCAGTCAGCAGTCAGCAGGAGGCAAGAGGCATGAGGCAGTAAATATACCGAATTTTCCATTCTCTCAGCCTTCAGCCTTCAGCCTTCAGCCTTCAACCTTCCTTGATATTTCATCCTTGAAAGGAACAGATATTATTCATGACCTCCAACTAAGGGATATTACTATTAATAGTCTTGCCATAAATCTTAACCAGCCTGATAGTCTTATTGACCCATTAAACGGACTTGATGATCTGGAACAAAAGCGGATACAGATTATTGGGAGACAGAATATCATAGATGACCCATTGCGGCTGATTCGAGCTGTAAGGTTTTCTGCTCAATTACAATTTTCTTTTACCCCTGAATCTATTATTAGCCTCAAAGAATTATCCTATTTTCTATCTACGGTTGCTGTGGAACGAATTGTTTATGAGTTGCTTTTGATCATGTCCGTTGAATATGCCTATCCATACATTGTCCTTCTTGATAATCTCGGATTGCTGAAGGAAATAATCCCGGAGATAATGGCGGCTAAGGATGTGCCTCAAAATGAGTTCCATCATCTTGATGTCTGGAATCATCTGCTTCAAACACTCTTTCATCTTGAGGATATGTGCAAGAGACTACGAGAATTATTCCCCAAATGGTATCATCATATTCAAGAATATCTTCAGGAAGAAATATCTGGAACAAGCAGATATTGTCTGCTAAAATTAGCCTCCATTTTGCATGACATTGGAAAGCCAGCCTGTGCCAGTATAGAGAATGGACGGATAAGATTCCTGGGACATGACATAAAGGGTGGGGATATAATGGAAGTAATTGGAATAAGGCTGAAACTTTCTGCAAGACAAACGGAGATGCTGAAATGTATGGTTACGCATCACATGAGACCCGGGCATCTGGTTGAGGCAGAGAAGATAACAGATAGGGCTGTGTATAGATTTTTTAAGGCTACCCAGCAGGAGGGAATATCTGTGCTGTTGCTCTCCTTAGCTGATAGGTATGCAACAATGGGGCCGGCATCAAGTGCAGAGGAAAGAAAAAAACACTATGAAGTTGTCTGCTATTTTCTGGAAAAACTTTATTCTCATCAACCATCCGCAAACCCTCCAAGATTGATCAATGGTCATGACTTAATGGAATATCTTTGCCTGCCACCATCCCCGTTGATTGGAAGATTACTTCAGGCAGTAGAGGAAGGAATAGCAGAGGGAAGGATAACAGATAAGATGGCTGCCTTGAAATATGCAAGGGATCACGAAAATTCTTGAGTGGCGTCAGCAAAAGCTTGTGTTATTATTTTCTCTACAGTCTGATTCATTTTTCCCTCCATTTATGCCCCACTTAAGTATAACTGGCAGGCTACTGCCCATCCAGTTATTTTTTATGGTTAGACTTCACTTCGTTGTCTTTTTTTTCTTCTGGTTTACCAAACTATTGTGAATTCAATTTCTTGTAAGTCTAACAAGCAAATTGTAATGATATAACCAGAAACTGTACCTTGACATTTTATCACAATTGTAGCAAAATGTCAAATAAAATTGTTGACAAAAACCAATAAATCTTGTATAATCCTAAAAGGAGAAAAAATGAAGTTCCTAAGAAACAATCTATTCTTAATCATGGCGTTATGCCTCTTCTCATCCCAAGCAAGGGCAGAATGGAACACCCTGAAAACACCACACTTCACCTGCTTTTATCCGCAAGGCTATCAATGGGAGGCAGAGCAGACACTGAATAACCTTGAATATTACCGACAAGATGTGGTTAATCTTACCGGTAACAAACGCATAGGGAATCTGCCTGTAGTGATTGAGGATAATGGAATGCTTACCAATGGATTTGCCGACCCGATATTTAAGAATATGCACATCTTTACCTACCCATCAGACTCACTTACCACTCTTGGAATAAGCGAAAACTGGTATAGACAAGTGGCTGTACATGAGTATACCCATATTGCTCATCTGACCCGTACCGAGGGCATACCACTGCTTTTAACGACAATCAATGGCTCAATATATCAGCCAAACCTATCATTTACAACATATAAAAAGGATGAAGATAAATCGGTAGGGCTTTGGTGGGATTATCCGTTGAGGTACAAGATAGCTGATCCACTTTCTGTTTGGGTTGGGCTTGGTGGGAAGGAAAAGCTTGGCACCAAAAAGACCAGAGAGCTTGATGTATCAACCCAATTTTCCCTTAATTTTCCAAAAACCAGAATGGGTATATACACAGCAGCAGAAAACTCTTCGCAAGAAAAGGCACAAATGAAAAAAATAAACTGGCAGACATTAGAAACAGAGATGCAGATCACACGATACATTAACAACAGTCAGGTTAAACTTAAACTTTGGGGGAAATATCAGCCAGACGCCCCTGAAAAAGAGGAATTAATGATCCGTGGATATGAGAATGTGGATGATAAAAACCCACTCAAGGGTAACAAATTGGCTCTTGTTTCAGCAGAGTACACCCAGCCTGTTTTGAGTATAAATGGAGGGTTGTGGAATCCAAATATATTCTTGTATGACCTTTGCCTGTCTGTATTTACTGAGGCAGGGTTTGCTGAAGGACAGAAGACTAAAGCCTCCTACGGCATAGAACTCTGGCAGGAATTTGGTGGGTTCCTCGGATATATCAGAGGTGCTATGGCGATTATTGGAGTAAAGGGAACTATGAAAGAGGAAAAGGATATGACAACTTATTTGAGTATAAAATTTCCGGGGAACAGGCAAGCAGGGGATGAGAGGGGTACGGGTAAAAGACATGGTGGTGTGTCAATCTTCAGATAATAGGGGTGGATAACAGAGATGCTACACGAAGAAGTTGAAGGAGGGATGTCCAAATGGCTTACAAAATAATCTGCAAAGGTCATCCAGAACACAATAAAAATCTATTGGAAGATACAACATATGGTTTTGGTATTCAATTGCCTGTCAATAAAATCAGTAAGTCCAAAATTCCCCTTGATATCAAATTTGATATGGTAAGATTAGAGCAACCCAGCTATAGTGCTGATTGGGGTGATTTCTCGGTATATAATTTAAGCATTAACTGGCAGTATTAAAGTGGTGATAGAACTCTCTAATGGCATACCTACGAAAAACGCGAAACGAGTGAAAAATTCTGATCCAAATGTAGAAAATAATAATGCAAATACTATTAATTGATCCACCATTCAAAAGATTTACAGGCTTTATTCATCGGTATTATCCTTTGGAATTGGCTTATATTGCTGCTACCCTTAAATTACATGGGTTTTCCGAGGTAGCCATATTTGATGCTGATGTTATCAATCGTGGAGATGATATTGACTTCAGTGATGAATACCAAAGGCTATCGATGTATATGAGCGGATTAAATGATAAAAACCATCCTGCTTGGGGGGAGATGAAGGCTGTTCTGGATAAATATAAACCTGCCGTGGCTTGTATCTCGGCAAGCGTAACAAGATTTGGCTCGGTAATGAAAACAGCAGAATTAATTAAGGAATATTATCCTGATTGTGTAGTTGTGGTTGAGGGACAATATCCAACCTTAAGACCAGATGACCCTTTCAAAGACAAAAATATTGATATGGTAATAAGGGGACAGAGCGAGACAACATTTCTGAGGCTTGTCTGTAGCCTGAGGGATAGGCTTGAACTTAGCGATATACCCAGACTATCATATCGACAGAATGGAGAGATTATCCATAATCCAGATACGGCTACACCTGAGGATATTAATGTTTTGCCGGCGAGGGAGGCATTGATAAATATTGACTCCTACACAGGCGAGGATATGGGGATGATGGTTACCTCACGGGGGTGTCCATTCAGGTGTGCCTTTTGTGCCTTGGTGTGGAATGGTAGATTATCCAATCAATCAATAGTCCAGCATAGAAACATAGATAGTGTTATTGAAGAGATACGGTTTGTGCGGGATAAATTTAACACAACACAGTTTATATTTTACGATAACTCTTTTGGTGTAAGCAAAGAAAGGACAGTCGAGTTGTGTGAAAGAATTATCAAGGAAGGGCTAAATATCAACTGGAGTTGTGCTACCCGTGTGAATCTGATTGATGAAAAGGCACTCAAGCTGATGAAACTCGCAGGGTGTAATCTGATAAAGATAGGGATTGAGAGCGGCAGTGAGAGGGTGCTGGGGATAATCCAGAAGGGTATATCTATTGACCTCATCCAGAGGGCAGCAAATAAACTGAACAAGAGCGGCATATTCTGGGGAGCATACTTTATGATGGGACTGCCTATAGAAACAGAAGAGGATATGAAGGCAACCTATACATTAATGAAGAGGATAAATCCGCCACATGCAGGCATATTTTTATATACCCCATATCCATCAACCAGACTATTTGAGATGGGGGTTGAGGCAGGTGTTTACTGTGAGAATATTGAAATTAACCAGTTTTTGACCAGACATCCGAGGGATTATTTCCTTGTTGACCCTCATCGAAGGACAAATAATATTGAGCCTGAAAGGTTTCAACAGATAAGCCATGAGCTGCTCAGCAAATTTTATTGGCATAATGTTCGATTTGGAAGTATTGTTCGACAATTCTTATCCAGAAGAAGGATGTACTTGAGGAATGGCAAGATGTTGTGGAGTGATATTGCAAAGGGGATAAGGTGGATAACGAAACGGGTTTGATTGTAATCTAAGGGTCTGTCACAAAATAAATGTGTTACATCGAGGTTGTCGATTTGCTGGACGAGATGAAGCGGCAATTGAATGTAACAGTTATTTTGCGACAGACCCTAACTACTACTTGTAATATATACTCAAGTGGGGCATAAATTGCGTTTTTCGCTGGTCTTAATCAACGATAGCTGTGTTGTTCAGGTGAGCAATAGTACACTATTGCTCACCTTGCGCGCCTTGCTCTCCTTGATTAATCCTCACCGAAAAAATCGCAATTTATGCCCCACTTGAGT
>MNYI01000149.1 GCA_001873945.1 Candidatus Desantisbacteria bacterium CG2_30_40_21 | reverse complement strand
AGATTTGTGGGTACAATAGCCGGCACGCATATTATCCAATCCACATATGAAGGCAATATAGCCACAACCACAGTAACCATCAACCACGCCACCTCTACCTCCTTGAGCCTCGATCCCGGCACAATAACCATCATTGCCGGCGAAAAGATAGAGTATCACGCCACAGCCACAGATCGCTATGGCAATACATGGAATGTTACGGATGAAGCAACGATTACTACAAATGGCGGTGGAATGTTTGTTAGTCATCAGGTGTTTAAGGGAATGATAGCCGGAACATATTCTGTCTATGCAGAATATAAGGGCAATCCTGCCTTTGCTACAATAACTGTTATTCATACAAACCCATCCCTCCTGAACCTCTCACCGGGCAGTGCCACCATTTTTTCAGGTGAAAGTATTTTTTATTACACCGTTGCCACAGATGCTTATGGTAATATCTGGGATGTGACTGGTTCTTCAACCTTTATAGCAGCAAGTGGCGGGAGGTTTAATAAAAACCTGTTTACCGGTACTGCCTCAGGCACACATATTATCAGGACTGTCTATGAAGGGGTAGAGGGAACAGCCTCGATAACTATCAAGTCCGGGCTTCCTATTTTGCTGAATCTTTTCCCGGAGGATATGTCCATTACTGCCGGTGAAAGCATCCCCTATGAGGTTATTGCCACTGATGTTAATGGCAATCGCTGGGGAGTAACCTTTGTAGCCACATTTACCACAACCGGCGGCTCATTTAATAGCAATATTTTAACAGGAATAACGAAAGGCACGCATACCATTATTGCCTCATATATGGGATTAAAGACAACAGCCAGGGTTACCATTGACCATGCAATCCCGCAAAGCCTTTCCATTTCACCAAGGGATATAATTGTTATTGCCGGTGAGAGCGTCCCCTATCATGCCACAGCCACAGATGCTTATAACAACAGTTGGGACATAACAGACTCTGCAATATTTACCTCTACCGGCGATAATGTATTTAACCGCAACTGCTTTACTGCTGCCAAAGAGCCGGGTGTATTCACCGTCTTTGCTCAGTATCAATTAATAGCAACATTTACCACCATTACAATTTCTGCCTCCCCTGCCGGTGGCAATTGGCTGAACCTGACCACCGATTGCTACACCATGAGCAATGGTGACCGGGATTCATTGGATCTGGGGGCAATACAGGATGAGTGTATCACAGTTGAGGCATGGATATTGCCCAAGGGAACAAATGAAAGCTACATTGTCTATGATGATGCCTATGACCTGAGCCTGTGCATGGATGGAAACGGTCAATTGGGTGCAAAATTCAGGGTATACAACCCGCAGGGAACCCCAGTATCTGCTGTCAAGTATGGGCTGGAACTGAATCAGTGGAATTTCGTAACAGGCATTTTTGATGGCAATAATAATCTGGTCAAGGTCGGAATAAATGGAAAACTGTCCACTGTCCCCTGCAATATAGGCTTGCTTTATAACGGAGAAAAATCGTTTTATCTCGGCGTGGGACAGTATAAAAATAATGGATTTTATGGATATATAGATGAGGTGAGGATTTCTGACATTGTTCGATATACAGAAGATTTTATTCCCCCTGTGCCCCTACCGCAGCATCCTGAGTATATCTTTGAACCAGACGAACGAACCCGTGCCTTATGGCATTTTAATGAATCCTCTGGTGGGACAATCTTTTATGATGCAGCCGGCAAAAATAATACCCTTGCAGCTGGGAATGGGGCATGTATTATTGGTGCAGATACCAATATCCCGCCTGTTCTTGGCTGGACAGAAGAGCTAGGGTATGTGGATGATGGCGTAGCTGTTGATGAGGCTGTGAGAAACGCTACCTTTACCTATCGGATAAAATACACGGATATAAATAACCATCCGCCAGAGATCGTTCTTATTTACATTGGCTCAAATGACGGGGCACAGATGAGCCATGCAACCACTGGTCCCCAGTGGCATAACAATAATAACTACGAAGATGGCGAGATTTACGAGTATACATTCAATCAATTTAATACCTGGGACCAGCCAACATATAAGTTTTCTGCTACTGATGGTCAAGAGTGGACAGAAACAGAGATACAAACAGGACCGATTATCATCAATGCCCTGCCTCAAGCCAAAAATTTGAGTATCCTGCCACAGCAGCCGATACTTGGTGATAGCTTGAGTGGCACATATACATTTACAGATGAGATTGATGGGGAATTCGAGCAGGGAAGTATTATTAACTGGTACCAAAATGGCAACTATATTCCAGAGTATGATGTCCAGCTTACTATTCCCTCAATAGCCCTGAGACAAGGTGATGTGTGGTATTTTACAGTTATGCCTGGCGATGGCAGAGGGTTTGGCAGTGTTAGCGTCTCACCCAGGGTATGTGTTGGGAATACCAAACCTGTGGCAATTAGCCTTGACATGTCAGCTGGCAAGGTGTTAAGAACCAAGCCCATCATCATTACCTCTCACGGAACAGATACAGAGGATGCAGAGGCTGCCCTTATCTGTGAAATGGAATACAGACACGAAAGCGGTACATGGACAGCATTGGAAGAAGCATTTGTTAATAACAAATGGCAGGCAACGGTTACTCTGACAGGGACAGCTACCCTGGGCAGTTATACCTTCAGGGTGAGATATACCAATACCTTTGGTTTTGCGAGTGATTGGTTTATTAGTGGCACGGTTTCTGTGGAGAATAATCCGCCTGTTATCGGCACTGCCTGTAATAATTTCCAGACCCTTAAAAACACCAGACTTGAGATACCACTATATGGATATGGCAGCGATATTGAGGATGAGGCATCGGATTTAATCTGGCATGTAGGTGAATTATCTGTCAATACTAAGCTCTTTACAGCCGTGATAGTCAATGGATCGTTGACTATCACCCCGATTCTAAATCAAACAGGAAAGGATGAGATTACTCTTATCTTGCAGGACAAGGATGGCGGGACAGATCAGAAGATTGATGTGATGGTTAAGGTACTCAAGCCCGGTTCAATCATAGGTAGGGTTACGGTTGAGAATACCTTCCACCCTTGTTTCAGAATAGAATTAAAGCAACAGGATAAATTGGTGATAGCAACAAGTACAGATAGCGAAGGTCGTTATCAGCTCTTCGGTATACCTGAGGGCGAGTATTCCATAGAGACATCAAGACAGGGATTCATTCCTCAGATCAAGGGTTATCGTGTCCTGCCCGGAACACAAACTGTTGATTTTCAATTAAGCACAGATTATGCGTATTATCAAACGATTATTCTCATCAATACACAAAGGATGAATTACCGTTATAATGAGTTTCGAGTTTCTCGATTAATGAAAAAACTTGGGGAACTTGCTGATTGTGCAGGGGTAAATGGAATTATTCAGGATGTAGAGCAATATGCAGGCATCCATAATCGATATGAGGAATGGGATAAAAACAAAACAAACTCCAGATATGCAAACAAAATAGTTGAGACTATTGATGGGATAGTTGAGGATATGGCAAAAAGGTATTCAGAAATCAAGTATCTGGTAATAGTTGGAGATGATGATATAATTCCCTATTATCGGGCAGATGATGATGTCTACCACTATAAATGGATACAAGGTCTTGGTGAACACAATTATCAGAATATGGTTGGCTCAGAGACAGGTGTTGGCAGTGCCTTCTGGGAAAAGGGTGAAAACTGGTGGTATGAATCACAATATCAAACAAAACCAACAATAGCTGCCAATATCCCCGCGCCAAAGATATTAACCGATGCTATATATGAAGATATGGATAATACAGAGCCGTTTTATTCCCCTGATTATAGCCTTGGTCGGTTGATTGAGACACCAGAGGAGATTATCCAAACGATAGACACATACCTGTTGAGTCCGCAATTGCAGCCAGAAGGAATATTTGTCGCTGGCTCGGATTTTGCCCAGGACTCTGCCAGCAAAATAAATAATATCCTGACAGATAAATATCCAGAGGCACAAGACTCATCACTGATTGGAAATGAGTGGACAAGGGATGATCTGGTAGGCAATCTTCTGAGCAAAAAATCAGACATCATCTGTCTGAATGTTCATGCAAATCACACCCTTTACGGCTCTCCTGATAACAGCGGTGTTTGGGCTGACGAAATAGGCTCATCCACCGCTGATTTGAGTGGGGTAATTGTCTTTTCAGTTGGTTGCCACGCTGGATTAGTTATTGGGTCAAATGAATATGAAATACCGCAAGCCTTGATATCTAAAGGAGTAACAGCCTACCTTGGAAATACTACCTTTGGCATAGGAAACAAGGAAGGGCTTGGCTGGTCAGAGGCATTAAATCTTTATTTTGCTACATTTCTTACCGAAGAGGGAAATAGTGTGGGTGATGCCTTTAACAAGGCAAGGCTAAAGTATATTCAGGAAAATTCAGCCCTTTATGCAGATGGGAAGGCAATAGATAAAAAGGTATTGCTCGGGGCAAACCTTTATGGATTACCCATGTACAAGGTAGCAAGTATCACCGGGTTTCCTGCCCCAACACTTGCCCCTGAGACCCCGATGATAAGGGTAATATCTGAAAAGGACAAGGAACATATCATCGTGGAAAACCTCCAGTATGAAAGGTATATTGGGCCGGATCATACTATCTATTATTCTATCCCTGGCAAACAGCCACAAACTGATGTGGATAAACCACTTATCCCAAGGTTGAGAGGGATTATCCCCATTGCTGCGGGTAGAGAAATAGGCTCAATCACCATTACTGACAGTGCATATCATGACATTGTCCTTGATGAATCCTTAGCTATCTCCAATCCATGTTCATCTGTTTACACCCATGTGGGAAGTTTCACTACTCAGGAGTGGTATCCCAAACAGACGGATATGGTTAGGTTGGAAAAAATAACTAAAACAAATGGGGTTGTAGAGTACAATTTGATTATCCTTCCCGGACAATGTTCTCTATTAAATAACGCCATGCGGCTCTATGATAGAATAGAGGTAGACATTCATTATTTAATCCCACCCATAGCTCAGGACAGGGGACTTCGTCAGATCAAGGCATATCCAAATCCATTCCTTGTGGGACAAACCCCTTTCTGTCGAATTACCTGTCTGGCATCACCAGAGGTTAAAGGATTAAGTTTCAGGGTTTACAATATAGCCGGTGAGCTGGTGAAAACATTTGAAGAAATACAAACCGATGGACAGGAAAGATTCGTTGAATGGGATGGACGAAACGATAGCAAGGAAATGGTAGCCTCCGGCATATACTTCTATTTGATAAAATGTGATCAAGGGATAGCAAGGGGGAAGATAGGGGTGATAAAGTAGGGTCGTATCATCCATGTGAGAAAAGCAAAATCTATGTAACTACTCACCACAAAGGCATGAAGACACAAAAAGTTGATAAGTTGAATAGTTGATGGGTTGATAAGTGGATGAATTGATAGGAAATGTTTATGA
>MNYI01000058.1 GCA_001873945.1 Candidatus Desantisbacteria bacterium CG2_30_40_21 | reverse complement strand
ATTGATTTAGAATTATGCCTAACATCTTAAATAATCCTGCTAAATTAAGAGGATTCTATTAAATAACCCCAAAAATCAAATAATGTTAAACAAATTGATTCTGTATTGATTAAAAATTAAGAATTTTATATTGCAAGGAAAACTTTTAAAGAAATAATACAAATGATAATAGGGCTTTCTATGGATTCTGGTGGTAGTCAACTTTCTATTTCGTAACAGCCTGTCGAAGCGTCCCTTGCGCAAAAACTCCGGTGGCAGGGCGGAAATATTGTTGGCTGTGCCAATCACAAAGACCGGCTTACTTTTCTCCTGCATCCAGGTAAGGATGTTCTGGAATACACGCTGACTCGTGCCTCCATCGCCGCCACCGGTTGCAAAGCCCTTTTCCATCTCGTCAATCCACATCAAGCACGGTGATATGGTCTCAACCAGAGCCAAAGCCCGTCGCGTGTTTTCCTCGGATTGCCCTACCAAACCGCCGAACAAAGCACCTACATCCAACCGCACAAGTGGCAGATGCCACAGCCCGGCTACCATCTTTGCTGTCAGGCTCTTGCCTGTGCCCGGAATGCCTATAAGAGCAATCCCTTTCGGGGCAGGCAAGCCATAATCGCGGGCTTCTTTAGAAAATGCCTTTTCGCGGTTGCGAAGCCATCCTTTAAGAACCTCCAGTCCACCTACATCGGACATAGTCTCCTGAGGTGAATAAAACTCTAATGCTCCGGATTCGCGGATAATGCCCTTTTTTTCGCTGGTAATCATGTCGATGCTACGCTCGTCTAAAATTCCGGCTGGTTTGGTCACCCGTCCTTCTGCGTCCTTGATCTCGGCGACGATAGCTTTGCCGAACACCCGCTGTGCCTGATTTGAAGAAAGGCCAAGGGCACTGCGAAGTATCTTCTCTCGCCCAAGATTGGTGAGGTCCACCTTAATCTGCGGGTTTTTCGCGAAACGGTCCAATATGCCTTCAAGCTCCTTAATGGTCGGCGATGGGAACTCCACAATAAATATGTCGTCTTTCAACTCGTCGGGTATATGGGATGTTGACGAAGAGATAACGATGCTCTTTTGCGTATACTTGAGTTGCTGCGACAGATTACGAAATTGCCGGATGAGTTGCACCTGTTTGTCCAGACACGCGTGGAAGTCCTTCAGCAAAAATACCGAACTACGATCCTTATTGGCCTTGTTGATAGCCTCCAGCACGGTCTTCGGGTCATGGGCGTCTGGCAAAGAGCCTGAAACATTGACCACACCCTGAAAGAAGGCGGCCACATCCCATGTCGCCAACATACGGTTGTTTTTTTCGCAAAGCTCCTTAAGGTCGTCGATGAGCCGCTCTTCCTCGTAAGTTACCACCCAGATAACCGTGAACTTTGACCTCAGATAAATCTCCATCTCTTGTTTGAAATCCATTGCGTTCCTCCTCCTATAGTCAAGATGCTTATAAGACAGTATAACGCTTACCAAGTTAATAATAAAAATATATCTCCAAATCCGGTTTGGTATCGCGACAAAGGCGACGAAAGTCTCTTGTAAAATTTACATCAGAGGTATATCGCAAGGTCAGCTTTTTTTGCTTATTTTCTGTAGTCATAGCAATAAGTTCTGAAGGATATTTTAATAAAGGCTGTTCTTCCTTTGAAGTTTTATTATTTATTAGCCTGATGCCACGGACAAGCTTTCCAGCGTCCTTAAAGTATTCATCCTTGACCTCCTCTACCAGATATTTTCTTTCCTTATTGTTACGATAGGTACTTGTCTTGATGATAATCTCTTTTCCTGTTATTTCAGTTTGAAGCAAGATTAGATTTTCGTTTCGCAATTCCTCTCGCATGACTGCATGTGGGTCAACCTGATTTTGTGATGGACGCATTGTTAAATTTTCTCCTTTTATAATCTCTTAAACACGACATCTATATTCTTCAAATATTTATCCAGATCAAAACAATCATCTATCTCTTGAAGACTAAGATAGCCTCTTATATCCTGATCATTAAGTATCAATTCCCTAAAATCTATGCCTTCATCTATTACCCGCATGGCATTTCTTTGAACCATAGAATAGGCATCTTCTCGAAGCACATTCTTCTGGGTCAATGCCAACAACAAGCTCTGGGAATGGATTAGTCCCTTAGTACGGTTTATATTTTCTTTCATCCGATCCTCTCGAACGACTATATTTTCAGCAATCCATATAAATTTATCCAACATGTAGTCTATCAGGAGGATGCTATCAGGAATGATTACTCGTTCCACAGAAGAGTGAGCGATATCGCGTTCATGCCAGAGGCTGACATTTTCCAGTGCAGCCATGGCATTTGCCCTGACAACCCTTGCCAGACCTGATATTCTCTCAGCTACAACTGGATTTTTCTTGTGTGGCATAGCAGAGGAACCCTTTTGTCCCTTGCCAAATGGCTCTTCAACCTCTCCAATATCTGTCCGCTGGAGGTTTCGTATCTCAGTGCTGAATTTTTCCAGAGAGCTGGCAATAACAGCCAAGGTGGTTAAATATTCTGCATGTCTATCTCGTTGTAATACCTGTGTCGCTACCTCAGCCTGTTTAAGCCCTAATTTCTGACAAACATACTCTTCCACAAAGGGATCTATCTGAGAATAAGTGCCAACCGCACCAGATAATTTCCCAACGCTGATAACCTTTATTGCCTCTTCCATTCGATGGATGTTGCGAAGGGTTTCAAAATACCACAATGCCATCTTTAAGCCAAAGGTCATTGGCTCGGCATGGATGCCATGTGTTCTTCCAATCATAATGGTGTGTTGATACTTGTGAGCCTGTTTTTTTAATACCTCAGATAGTCTTTTCAGATCTCCTGCAATCATTTCCCCAGCATCACGCATTCTAACAGAAAGACAGGTATCAACCACATCATAGGATGTCAACCCCAGATGAATATATCTTGATTCCTCGCCAACATATTCGGCTACACTGGTGAGAAAGGCAATAATATCATGTTGGACAGTCTCCTCTATCTCCAGAATTCTATCTACATTAAAATTTGCCTTTTCTCTTATTTTCTCAACTGCATATTTTGGTATGTTACCCAGTGCAACCTGAGCCTCACAAGCCAATATCTCTATTTCAAGTAATTTCCTGAACTTATACTCATCTGTCCATATCTTGCCCATTTCAGATCGTGTATACCTTTGAATCAATGTCCCTGTCCTCCTTTTGTGTTTTTGTTAAAGTTTACTTGACAAATAGTGATTTGTCAAGATAAATTTTGTTGACAAACATTGATTGTTTTGTTATAATAATATTATTAATGACATTTCATCTAATAAGGGGGGGAAAGATGATGGGATGGAGAAAATATCAGGGAAGGAATGTGCGACGATTCAAGAAAAAGGGATTGTCATGGAAAAGCCAGTGGAATAAGCCATGTAGTATTGCTTTAATATGTCTTTTTATCATTATGGGTATTACCTGTTATCAAACATATACCAGTACTGATGTGTCCGATTATCTAAATAAAAAGATTGCCAGAAATTATATGCGGGGAGTAAATATTTCTCCTGCTTCTTTTAAGCAAACAACAGAAAACGAATATACCATGACTATGGACACTAAAAGAAGGGCAGTATCTACGCTTTTGCCCTGTCTTCAAAATGCTGCGCTCAAGCTATTTCAACAATACAAAATACCGGTTGGGGCAGTAGTTGTCTTGAACCCATCCACAGGGGCAATCTTAGCCATGGCCAGTCAAGGGAACGATCCCCTTAAACACAGTCTTCCCTTAACCCTTTCATCCTCATATCCAGCTGCTTCTATATTTAAGATTGTAACCCTATCAGCTGCCCTTGAGCATGAAACCGTTCAGCCTGATGATATTTTGAAGGCAACAAAAAGGATTAAATATGATGGTAAGTGGATACAGGATTCCTCCAATGTTCCTATAGGACCAATCAGTGTAGGGGGTGCTTTAGCTAAATCCTGTAATACAGCCTTTGCCGCCATGGCAGTAGCCGTAGGATATCCTCACCTGAAAGAATATACTGCAAGATTTGGATTTAATTCTAAGTTATGTCTTGACATGCCGTTAGAGATTTCATCAGCTATTATCTCTGATGAAACATATGATATTGCAGCCTCAGGTGCTGGATTTGGGGATATAAATATGAGCCCCCTTCATGGGGCATTGATTGCTGCATCTATTGCTAATAAAGGGCAGATAATGAAGCCGTCCCTTATTAAACAGATTGTAGATAAAGAGGGAAAGGTTCTTGTAACGCCCTGTCCTCAGGTAATGAGAACACCGATTTCATCGAAAACTGCTGAGATAATTAAAACGATGATGATACAAACAGTTCAGGGGGAGGGTAATGCCCATAAGGCATTTTATGATAGACGAGGCAATCCTTATATTCCAGGGATTAAAATAGCTGGCAAAACAGGTTCCCTCTCTTGTAAAACACAACCAAAAAATTGTACTTGGTTTGTCGGGTTTGCCCCGGCAGATGATCCAGAGATAGCCATAGCCGTGTTGATTGTTAATTATGATACCTGGCGAGCAAAGGCATGTACTGTTACCAGAAAACTCTTAGAGGTATATTTTGAGGAAAAATCTGCCTTGCACATGGTTAATAAACGACAGACAAAGGATGTTAAGTCGTAACTACTCACCACGGAGACACGGAGGCACAGGGAAGAACATCCCCTCCCCTTTTTACTCAGCATTCCTTCTTCGTGTCTCTGTGGTAAATTCCCCTCGCTGAGTAGTTACCGCAAATATACAAATGTACAATCAAACAGAATTAATGGACAGCACATCCAACCATATCCAGACAGAGATTGTGTCCCCTGCAGGCTCATTGTAGGCTGCATATGCTGCGTTTTTATATGGTGCTGATGCTGTGTATCTTGGATTGACAAGGTTTTCTGCCCGTACTTATGCGGCAAACTTTGCAGTAGATCATGTTGCTGCGATTGTATCACATGCAAAGACGCTTTTGCCATCACGCAAGGTATATCTTGCGGTGAATACACTAATGCTCGAAAGTGAACACAGTAAGGTGATGCATAGCCTGGCAGAATGTGCAGAAGCAGGTGTTGATGCGTTCATTGTTCAGGACTGGGGCATTGCCTACCTTGTCCGCAAATTTTTTCCAATGGTCAGGCTTCATGCAAGCACACAGATGGCAGTGCATGGGAGGTCTGGTGTAGAGGTACTTGCAGCTTTCGGGTATATTTCAACTATAAGGAGTATTCTCCAATAGAATGTGTTGAAATTTGGCATGCAGTGCTTGCAGGCAAGAATGTATCTGGTTCTCATGAAGGAAATTTCGACCTGTGCAATCGAGTTTTTTAACACAGAGAACGCAAAGATTACGCAAAGCTCACAAAGCTCACTTATTTCTCACACAAAGCCACAGAGATCACAAAGACATATGAGATTTTTCTTCTTTTCTGTCCTTTGTGTGCTTTGTGTCTCTGTGTGATAAATTCCGATTGCACAGCTCGGGAAATTTCCAGCGAGGACTCAGGTAATAATGGGGGGTG